>DASRHX010000502.1:0-7482 GCA_035650295.1 Bryobacteraceae bacterium
CCTGTGCCGCTCTGGCCGCGGCGGCGATGGTGGCAGCCTGTCGCCTCTCCTTCTCGGGTGAAAAGTGCTCCCAGAAAAAGGTGACAGCATAAACGCCGTGCGCCCCTTCCAAGGCCGAGCGGAGGCTCGTCTCATCATCGACATTACAGGCGACGACGTCGGCGCCCAGGGCCGCCAGGCCACGCGCTTTGTCGGAGTCGACATTCCGTGTCAGAGCCCGGGCGCTGAACTCGCCGTATGAATCAGCGCAAATGCTTCTGACGAGGCTGCCGCCTTGCGACCCGGTGGCGCCCAAGACCGCGATCGCTCTCTTAGGCACAATTCCGTTCTCCTTACCAAGATGCTAGCGCAGGCGACGGCGTAGTTGAGGATTTCCCTTGACCGGATGCGGGTGATATGCTATTTTTCCAGCATAGTGTTGGAAAACTAGCATGAGCAGCACACCCAATGCGCTGAGCCGCCGTGAGCGCCAGATCATGGACGTCTTGTTCAAGAGCGGCAAAGCGACGGCCGCCGAGATCCAGGCGGGGATGCCTGCTCCGCCCTCGTATTCCGCGGTTCGGGCGATGTTAAGAACGCTTGAGGAAAAAGGCCACATCCGTCACCAAGTCGATGGGCCCCGTTATGTGTACTCACCAACGATCGCTAGGGAACGGGCGAAGCGTTCGGCCTTGCGGCACATGGTGGAGACATTCTTTGGCGGATCGGTCGAGCTTGCGGTTGCGGCATTGCTCGACGGTGGCGCGCGGAAGCTTTCGCGCGAGGAATTGGAGCGTCTGGAGGCGGTTGTGCGCAATGCATCCCCGACAACACTTAAGGAGAAGAAGTCATGATCACTCTCGCACTGCAATCCACGTTGATGCTGGGGCTGGCTTTTGCCGTGGCCGCCATGATTCACCGCCGGGCAGCTTCCATGCACCGCTTGCTGTGGATAACGGCTTTCGCCGGGTTGGCGGTATTACCAATACTCGCTCGAATTCCGAGTGTCGTGACGATCGATGCGCCGGCTGTGGTGGGACCGATCGTGGTGAACGTGACGGAAGCCGCCGCGGCGCCACGCGATTGGGTGTTCTTGATATGGGCCGCTGGGTGCGCGATGTTTATCGTCCGCATAGTGGCTGGACTCACGGTGATTGCCTGGCGAACGGCGCAGGCCGAGGCATCGCCTTATCGCATCGCGGGTGCGCGCGTCTTGTTCTCGCGGCACATCGATTCTCCCTTTACGTGGGGCATTTGGCGCCACACGGTGCTGTTGCCGGCGGTGGCCGCGCAGTGGTGCGAGGAAAAGTTGCGATCGACGCTGGTGCACGAGACGGTGCACGTGGCTCGGCACGACGCGCTGTGGCGGCTGATCTCCCAGATCGTGTGCGCGTTTTACTGGCCGATTCCGCTGGCATGGGTGGCGGTGGCGCGATTGCATGCGGCGATGGAGCAATCCTGCGATGACGCTGTGCTGGAAACCGGCATCGGCGCGCGCGAATATGCCGGGCATTTATTGGACGTCTCTCGTACCGCATCGCTGGGCGAGGTTGCAGCGGGAACAGTGGCCATGGCGGGGGCGGCGCAGTTGGAGGCGAGGTTGCGGTCGATTCTCGATGGAACGCGAAAGCGCGCCCCGCTGTCGCGCATGGCGTCAGTAGTTTCAGCCCTGGCTGCGTTCGCCGTGCTTGTTCCAATCGGCATCACGCGGTTAACGGCGCAAAACACGGGTTCGGCGTCGTTGTCTGGAGTGGTCTCCGACATGAGCGGTGGGCGCGTGCCAGGAGCGCTGGTGATGGCTACTGAAGGTAAGTCGAAAAAGACAGAGGCCGTGCACGCTCGCGAAGACGGCTCCTACGCGTTTCAGTCGATTCCCGCCGGCGAATACATCCTGCAGGTGTGGCATCCGGGATTTGCTCCGTATACCAGCACAGCTTCCTACAAGCTGGCCAATGGCGACG
Source organism: Bryobacteraceae bacterium (assembly GCA_035650295.1). Taxonomy (GTDB): domain Bacteria; phylum Acidobacteriota; class Terriglobia; order Bryobacterales; family Bryobacteraceae; genus JAFLBB01. The sequence continues at coordinate 1,941 of DASRHX010000502.1, forward strand.
CGGCCACGGCGGACGCAACACTCGCGGTAGGAAAGCTCCAGGAGACGATTCAGGTAACCGGTGAGCGCGTCGCGCCAAAGCCTGTCGTGGTCAGCCAGGCAGGACCATCTCGTCTCCGCATCGGTGGCAACATCAGGCCCGCGAGGATAGTGAACATGGTGAAGCCGGTCTATCCCGACACGGCGAAGGCGCGCAACGCCGAGGGATTGGTGCTGCTCCGCGCCAGCGTCATGACGGATGGTTCCGTGGGTGCGCTGGACGTAATCAACACGACGGCCGATCCCGAACTCGCCTCTGCGGCGAAAGACGCAGTTCGGCAGTGGAGGTACGAGACGACGCTCCTCAACGGGCAACCGATCGAGGTGGTCAACGAGATCACGATCAACTTCTCCCTCGGCAAGTAAGCCTGCCTGCCGTTATTCTGGAAGGCGTGACTGAGGGCCGTCCTGTTCGCGATTCCAACTTTGAATATGCCGAGATTGCGTTGCCGAACGATGCTAATCCATTAGGTACGTTATTTGGCGGCAAGCTGATGCAGTGGGTGGATTTAGCCGCTTCGATATCGGCGGCGCGGCATGCACGTTGTACAGTGGTGACAGCTTCGATCGACTCGTTGACTTTTCTGCGGCCGGTGCGAATCGGGCAGTTGGTGATCCTGCGGTCGTCTGTGAACCGGGTGTTCCGGACGTCCATGGAGATCGGCGTGAAGGTATTCGTGGAGGATCTGTTGACGGGCGACGTCCAGCATGTGAGCTCCGCCTACCTCACATTCGTCGCGGTGTCGCAGGACGGCTCCCGCATCCCGCTTACTCCCGTGGTGGCGGAAACACCCGATGAACAGCGACGGTTTCTGCAGGCCGAGGAGCGGCGGCAGTACAGGCTTGCGCGGCGTAGCTAGCGCTTGCTAGTTCTAGTGGTGAGCTATTTTTCGTCCTTGTACATCATCCGGATGCCGGCCTTGTAAATCATGACGGCAGGGGCCTCGTCGCGCGCGACCCGAATGGCGTACTTGTCGTACCACTCAATCTGACCGCGAATTTCTTCTCCGCCTTTGAGCAACACGACCATGGGCGTCTTTTGTTGAATCTGCTTGGCGTAGTAGAAGTTCTCGGCGTTAGTGTGCTCGTTAGGCCCGGTCTTCGGTTTCTCAGCAGGCGGTTTGCCGCGCTCTGGCGCGCCTTCGGCGGACCGCTTGAGCGGCGGCCGCAACGTCTTTCGCATCATTTCCATGACAGCGTTCCTCGATCCTAATTCCTCAATGAGCGGTGTGCGTAACGATTTCAGAAAGCGCGCGATCAATATCGGCGGCCTGCAAGGTTACGAGCGGCTTCTCCAAGTCTTCGCCAGTTTCGATCATGCGTTTTATGTGACTGCCTGCCACTTGCATGCAAAGCGTATCGCTGAGTGGCACATCGGCTTTTGCCGTGGCTTCGAGCATCAACGCGTGCGGGAGGGCGGTTACCTTTTCATCCCTGTAGGAACCGTCATTTACTACAAACTTGATGTCGACAGTATCCGCGTGCCGGATGGAAATTCCAGTCTGCAGCCAGACGAAGGACACCTTCCAGACGCGGCCAAACGGATCCGGCCCCGCCTCGAACTCGCGAAGATTGGAGTGCATTTTTTCTATTGTAGCGGAGGCATGAGGTGCGCCGCGACGAAGATGTCCGGAGAGCGCTTCAGGAAAGGTTCTTCTGCACGAGGCTGAGAAACTCCTGGCGAGTCTCGCGCCCGCGTTTGAAGGCTCCGCGCATGGCGCTGGTAGTGGTGGAGCTATTTTGCTTCTCCACGCCGCGCATCATCATGCAGAAGTGCCTTGCCTCGCAGATGACGCCGACACCGCGCGGTTCGCAGATCTCTTCGAGGGCGTCGGCGACCTCTTGCGTGAACCGCTCCTGCACCTGCAACCGGCGCGCGAAGACGTCGACAATACGGGGAATCTTGCTCAGCCCGATGACCCGATTGTTTGGCAAGTAGGCGACGTGCATCTTGCCGAAAAAGGGCAGCATGTGGTGCTCGCAAAGGCTATAGAATTCGATGTCTTTCACGATCACCATCTCGTCGGTCTTCACCTGGAAGAGCGCGCCGTTGACGATGTCGTCAATGCTTTGGCTATAGCCGCTGAGGAGGAAGCGGAGCGCCTTTTCACTCCGTTCCGGAGTACGGAGCAAGCCTTCGCGCGTGGGGTCTTCGCCCAGATTTTTGAGCACGGTTTCCATTGCTTCAGCGATGGAGCCCCGTTCACGCTGCGGAGTCATGACTTTTACGACGGCATTCTTTTTCATATATGCCTTTATGATTCAAATACGTTCTTCTTTGTTTCAATAACGCGCACGGCGTCCAGCGCCGGTCCACGGCTGCCGAAGGTTTCCTGCCATGCGTCGCAAAGGCGGCGGCGGGCCTCAATGGCTACGTTTTCCGAAGTCGGGACGACGTTCGCGAACGCCGGGACCTGGGCATTCAGATACTTCATATGGAAGTCGCGCAGGACGGCGTTGTGCACCAGAGTATCGAGCTTGCGCTGGTCAACGACGAGGCCGCTGGCGGGGTCTACGTCGCCCTTCACGCGAACCTCCAATATAAAGTCGTGGCCATGCCCGTATGGATTATTGCACTTACCGTAGAGTTCGCGATTCTCCTCGCCGCTCAACGAGGGTGCGTGCAGGCGGTGCGAGGCGGCGAAGCGATAGCGCTTGGTGAGGCGGGTCATCCGTTCTCCTCGCTATAGTCCACGTAGACGTCTTCGGTTTCCCACAAGCGGACGTTGTGCAGGCGCACGGGTGATGGTGGGGTGCTGCCATCAAAGTGTGGGGCCAACCGGCGCCAGATTTCCCGCGCGACATTTTCCGTAGTAGGAACGATCTGGTCGAATGGCGGCACTTCGCGGTTCAGATGATGGTGGTCGAAGGGCAGGATGACTTCGCGCTCGAGGATCTGCTTCAGCTCTTTCAGGTCGAGGACCATGCCTGTGACGGGATCGGGTTCGCCGCTGAGGGTGACTTCGAGCTGATAGTTGTGTCCGTGGCCATGCTCATTTGCCGCTTCACCGTAGACCTCGGCATTGCGTTCGGCGCTCCAATCGGGGCGCGCCGTTACATGTGAGGCGGAGAACTCAGCTTTCCTGGTGATCAGCATGGGACCAGAGTTATATAGATGACCGATTTCGAAAATCGATTCCAGTTAAAATGATAGCGTTCATGCCAAACGGAAAGAATGATCGACTGCTTCACGGCCTATTGGCCTTCGCGCTGATTGCCTTGACGGCGGCCGTCGTTGACTCAATGCGCGACCGCGTGGTGCGAGCGGGGGATCAGGCGCCGTACTTCTCTTTGCGCGCCGACAATGGACTGACGATTACGCCGACCGCGTTTAGCGGGAAGGTCTTAATTGTGAACTTCTGGGCTACCTGGTGCCCACCGTGTGTGGAAGAGACGCCGTCCATGGTAGCGTTCGCAAATCAGTATCGGGACAAGGGTGTAGTGGTATTCGGTATATCCGTCGACAAGTCGCAGAAGAACTACGACAACTTCATCCGCCGCTTCGGCATTTCGTTCCTGACGGCCCGCGATCCGGAGGCCAAGGTGAGCGATATGTTCGGAACCTACGTGTATCCGGAAACATATATCATCAATCCTCAGGGTAAGGTGGTGCAGAAGATCATCGGCGGCACGAATTGGACCGATCCAAATTTGGTGCGGTTCATTGAGGGGATGTTATGAAGCGGGTTACTGTTCATTCGGAATGACACGTTTCGTGGCGGGCCGAGGACGGTTTTGCGCCGTGGCAGCGTCCCAACTGGTTTGGTAAACGAGCCGCGCGATGCGCTCCATCTTGCCGTACTCGATCTTTTCAGGGCGATCGCCTATGCGGTGATAGTCGGGATGAAGACCGGTGTGGAAGAACAGCGCGGGAACTTTGCTTTGCAGGAAGGGCCATTGGTCGCTGCGGCGCACGAGGTTGCTGCGATTGTTGTCGTAATCCATGCGCAAGGAGAGGTCGATCTCGGTGTTCGCTTTCTTCACCATGGCGGCGAGTTCGGGGTTGAAGCTATAACCCATCACATGAACGCTATTCGCATTGGATGAAGCCTGTTGTGGCTTCAGGCCATAGAATCGCCGGCCACCGTTTTCGGGTACCTCTTCGCTGCGGCCGATCATATCCATGTTGAGGGCGGCGATGGTTTTCTCCAGAGGCCAGAGGGGATGATGCAGCCAGGCGTAGGAACCCAACAGGCCGCGCTCCTCCGAGCCCCAGAGCGCGAAAATGACGGTACGCGCTGGCCGATGACCATTGCGCGCTGCTGCTGCGTAGGCCTCGGCGATATCGAGCACGGCAACGGTGCCTGAGCCATTGTCGTCGGCTCCGTTGAGGATCTGGGTGCCGTCGGCGCCATCGTGGTCGTGGTGCGCGGACACGAGGACCGCTTCGTTTTTGCGCTGCGGATCCGCCCCTTCGATTTTCGCGAGAAGATTGCGGTCGACAATGCTCATGCGCGCGACCGAGGCGGTGAATTCGACGGACAACGGGGCGGGGAAATACACGCTCCCGCCTTCACCGGCTTTCTGGCGCAGGGGCGCAAGCGTGGCGCCGAGGATGTGTTCCGCAATTGGCTCCGAGATACGGATGACGGGGATGCGCAGGCGATTGATACGGCTGGCGAGTTCGTAGCGTTCGATGCGGGGCGGCTTGAGGGGCCAGTCTGAGTTGGCAGTGCCGGCGAAGGTTCGACGCCGGCCGGCGGCAAATTCGCTGGCGATGATCAGTACTCCAGATGCTCCCTGCTCCTGCGCCGTCAGCGCCTTGCTCCAGCTGTTGGCGTAGTCCGATGTGACGATGCCGTCGAACGCGCTCTCGGGATTGTCCGGGTCCGGGTCGCCTTCGAAGACGAGGACGAGTTTTCCTCGCACGTCGGCGCCACGATAGTCATCCCAGTTGTGTTCTGAAGCGCGAATTCCGTAGCCGGCAAGGACGGCCTGGCCCTTGGCTTCGCCATTGGCCGATTGGAGCAGCGGATAGAACTCTTCGCGCAGCCGGGCGGTGCGCTTGGAACTTCCGTCGCCTACCAGCAGCCGGTTGCCGTCGCCGAGCCTCCCGTAGATCAGTTCGAACTCCTGGTAATATTCGCCGTTTTCACCGGCGGGTAAGAGTCCGAGACGCTGGAATCGGGAAATGATCCATTCGGCAGCGAGCTTGTATTCCGGAGTGTCTGTAAGGCGCCCGCGCATATCGTCGGAGGCAAGGAAGAAGAGGTCGGCCCTCATCTCGTCGCGCTTAATGGACTCGATTTCCGGAGCACGGCCTTGGGCAAACAATGAGGTGGCGCACAGCAGCGCTGGGACGATCCGCATGGGCGCAGAGTAGCATGGCGGAGCGCGTCAGGCGATACCGTCGTAAAAGAAGTATGCGCCCTTAGTGGTGGTGGGTAGTTTGTCGATCTTCTCGTAGAGTTCTTTGAGGGGAGCTTCCTTGACGCCGTCGCCCTTCATTATGTCGATCGCGATGTTTCCGGCGACCATGAGCACGTCGGCCGTGGGTACATAGG
>DASRHX010000503.1:0-5143 GCA_035650295.1 Bryobacteraceae bacterium
TTGACGTCGCCGCCCAAGATGCTTGCCATCGCCGAGACAAACTGGTTCTCTTCAATCGCCCGCCGCACGGAATCCTGCACCTGTTGCGTCTTGCTGTGGTCGGTTTGCGAACTGGCAAACATCACCACGAAAAAGGCGAACAGCAGGGTGATGAAATCGGCGTATGAGACCAGCCAGCGGTCATGATTTTCATGAGCCGCCGGTTTCTTCTTGCGCATCGGCTATTCTCCTGCCTCAGGACGCGGCGCAGGCGCTTCCGGCTTATCCTTCTTCTCTTTCTTCGGCGGCACGTACGCCTCCAGCTTGCTGCGGATGAGCTTCGGATTCAGCCCTTCGACAATGCCGATTACGCCTTCGAGCATCATTTCCCGCATGTGCGAATCCTGCTGCGTGCGCGCCTTCATCTTGTTCGCCGCCGGAAGCAGGAAAATGTTCGCCAGGGCTACGCCGTATACCGTCGCCACGAAGCTCACCGCGATTCCATGGCCCACTTTGTCGATATCGGATAGATTCTTCATCACCTGGATCAGGCCCAACACCGCCCCGATAATGCCGATGGTCGGCGCATAGCCCCCGGCGACCTCGAACACGCGCGCTTCAGATTCGCCGTGATGCTCCTGCTGGGAAATTTCCAGCTCCATCATCTTCCGCAACTCCTGCAGATCGGCGCCATCGACGGCCAGGGTGAGCGCCTTCACCAGGAACGGATCGGAGGCCCGCGAGACCTCATCTTCAAGCGATACGATTCCCGCCTTGCGCGCGCGTGTCGCGTAGCGAATGATCTCCTCCACCACGCCGTCGGGACTTACTCCTTGTTCAAAAAAGACGTGCATCAATCCCTTCGTGGCACCCGTTACGGTGGCGAGTGGCGTGTTGATCAGCACGGCGCCAAATGTGCCGCCCAGTACGATCAGCCCTGCCGTCAGTTGGCTGATATCGGAGATCTCACCGCCTTCCAAAATCAGTCCGCCCACGATGCCCAGCATCGCCACCAGAATTCCTCCCAGCGTGCCGATGTCCGGGCGCAGACTTCCCTTTTTCGGTTTGGCTTGCGCATCCGCCATTGACCGTTAGTCCTCCCCGCGCAAACTACTTCTTTGGTCTGAATCGTCTCCCGGCGAGCAAGTCGAGGTTTCCGTGGTTGGCGTGCTAATTGCCGTTCGGCTGCGCCAGTCGTTACCCGATTGGCGCCGAAACTTCGCTACCCGTTCGATGATCTCCTCGGGGCTCTCACGCACCATGAACTTCGCGCCCGTTGTCAGCGTGATCACCGTATCCGGAGTGGATTCAATGTGTTCAATCAGATCGGAATTCAGCACGAGTTGCCGCTGATTGAGTCGCGTAAGCTGGACCATGAGATCTCTTCATGGCTCTTATCGGCGCGCATCCCTGCCGTGTGAAACCACGCGCTTAGCCCAGTCAATTTCCCGGCGAAATCGAGGGAATCTCCCACATTTCACTTTTCCTTCCCACAGGCCGCAATCGGGACGATATGGGTCATGGTGCAAGTATTCGGATGCGGGCGCTTGCCCGCCCAGATCAGCTTCCTCGCTGGAAATCTCCGCGAGGCAGTGTTGGGTCGCAACGAAGATCATCTCCGCCAAACCCGGCAGGCTACCGAGGCGATGCGAAGGATGGAGAAGGATTCCCTCCCCACGGATTCGTTTACGCGCGAACGGTGGGAACTTCTACACGCCGTTTCGGATTCGCTCGACAGGGCGCACTCCGAACAGCCACTCGATAAAGTGGCGCTCTCAACTTTCGCGTCTGAACTCATCCTTCTAGAGTCGCTGACGCGGTAGACGCTATGCCTCTCTCCAATTCAGCTCCGCATCGGAGCGCCGCACGTAATTGGCGTCTGACGCGGCGGCCGACGGCCGCTCTCCTGACCGGTAACGCTCCGCCGCCAATTGCGCCACCGCGCACGCTACCGCATGCGGCACGTTCGTTACGCGACGGTCCCGCAATTCCTCCGCAAAGCGCTCCGGATACGGGCAAAGGATTTCCACCGCTCCTTCGGGAAGCGAGTCAAGCCACGCCCGCAACGGCATCACCACCTCCGCGCGAACCGGCCTCAACGACGGATCGTATACCCCCCCGTAAACTTCGCCGCGCCGCGCATCGAGCAGGGGCGCACGCAACGCGACGCTTCCCAGAGACGCTATCGCCTCCAGGTTCGAGACCGCAAACAGCGGTTTATCGTGCACCTCTGCAAACCCCTTCGCAGCCGACAATGCCACTCGCACTCCAGTAAACGATCCGGGTCCCGAAGCCGCGGCGAAGGCATCCACCTCGCCCAGCGTCACGCCGCATCCGGTGAGCAGCCGCTCCAATTCACCAAACACAACATGCGCGAAGCCGTCCGGCGAGTGGACCACCCTTTCGCTCAGCTCACCGTCCTGCCACAAGGCAACGCCTCCATGTTCCGTGCTTGAGTCGATGGCAAGAATGATCATTCCACCAACTTCATCACGCGGTCGAGTGCATACACCTTGCCGTTCAGATTCATCCCGTACACGCGCAAATTCACTACGGCGGGAAACGTTTTCGAGAGTAATTTCGGCATGATAAATTCACCCGAAGCCCCGGTGGCAATCACGCGATACCCCTGCCCGCCGTTGGTCGCCTCGGTCGTCCACATGTACATCATTTGCGACGTCGCCCGCGTTTCCCTCTTTAGCTTTACGGAATACTTCACCGGTTTGCCCGCCTTCACTTCGTCCTCCTGCGGCTCCACTAGTTCATACGGCACGCGCTGCGAGTTCGACTCCACATCCTGCACAAATTGCCGCCGCGATTCGAAGTAGTAGCTGTTCAGCATCCCTTCCTTGCGCCCGTCGCGCGACAAGTGCAGTACCCACGGTCCCGTCCCCGGCGCCGTTCCCGAGAAGCGCTCACCCTTATACTCCTTCTTCTCCGCGGTAATTTCGCCCGTCTCCACGTTGAACCAGTAGACCTTGTAGCTTTTCTTCTCCGTTACCACCTCCACCGCGCCGCCCTTTTCCAGATAGACGATGTATTCGATCCCGGTCAGGTTCAGAGCCCGCCCGCTGGTGATGTCGAAGTACGGTTCCAACTCCCAGAACCGCGTGCGCGACATGAACTCGAACCAGTCGGCCATGGCCTTGGCACCGGGCGCGTCGAGATACTTGCCGTCCACGGCGAAAGCACGTCCGCCATACGTTCCCGTGTTTCCATAAGTTGGATACTGATTGTTCATCGTCGCGTTCCACAACCGCTTGCGGAACGTCGCCGTGTCGACATGGTGCGGATGCGACTTGCCCGCACCGGAGTCCTCGTAGGCAAACTCGGCGTTGATGCGCGGCGCAAACACCACTTGACGTTCGATCGCGCCGATCTGATCGTCCGAGGTCTGATACAGCAGGTGCGTCATCCATCCGTCACCCAACAGCGGAGCGGTCGTCCGCGTTGTGTGGGTCGAGCGCGGGTGATCGTACGGATCGGTTTTCTTCAGCAACGACCCAATCTCCTTCAGCAACGCCCGGCCGTCGTCGTATTCTTCAAACTCCTGCACCCCCTGCCAGGTGATCTTGAACGGCGCATAACGCGCCACCATGTAACGCAGAAATCGCTCGCGCTGTTTCCACTCGGGAAAGACTCTTGCGAGATGATTTTGATCTCCCGCGAGCACCAGATCGACAAACATGCCCTTGTCATTCAAAGCTCGCACGCGGCCGTCGAGTTCACGAAAGTGCTCCACATTCGGCTGGTCCGGATTCAAAAATGCTTTGCGGTACTTCGTCTCGTCGGGATGCATCACCAGCCCGCGCATATGCGTGAACTTCTGCTCGCTGCGTTTGGCCACGATCTGGTCAAATATCGCGCGGTCGATCCACGGGAACGTATAGCAGGTGTCGCCCATCCACAAGTGAGACTGCTTCTTCTCCGTGTAGCTCCAATGGAAGAGGTTCGCCGGCTTCAGAAATCCTGGGTCGTTCGATTCGGCTGCCTGAAACTGCCCGCGTTGCCCGTCCCAGGCTTTGACATTCGACGAGACGCGATAGATCCACTCGCCCGCCTCCACGGGCGTGATGCGGATCACGTAGCGGCGCCCGCCGTCCCAAAACCCTGGCATCAGAAACGTGCGGAACTTCGGCGAACGGAATTCGGCCTGCAGACTCACTTCGAGATATGGATTCTGAAAGCGCGCAGCATCGGCCTCCGGCATTTCAAACACGATGTCGCAGGCGCGAATAGTTTGCGCATTCGGACATGGTGAAGGCGTCTGGGCAATGAGCGGCGCGGTGAGGAAAACCCACCATGCCGCCTGGCGCAGGTTCATACCCTCAGTGTAGCTTTAGGCCGACGGGAGTTAGTCGATCCAGGAGAGCATGCCGCCGCCTTCGGCCGCCGTTTCCTGGTAGAACTTACGCAGCCGCTCGTAATCCCGGCGCAGTTCGCTCTTCCAGGATCCGTCTTCGGTGAAATTGCCCGGATATACCTCTTCGCGTTCCATCAGTTTGCCGTCGTAGCGCTTCATCAGTTGAGCGGCGCTTAGCATCGAAAGCGCGCGGGCGACCTCTTCCACCTTCTCAGGCTCCATAAGCCGCGGCGGGCCATAGCCGACATCTTCGCCTATTTCCTCGCCTCCGAAGATGGCGCTGCGGTACGGCTCCGGTCCTTCCCACACCGATTGGCACATCAACCAGTGGAGACCGTGCCACGACTTGTGAAGGTCGAGCACTTCGCCCGTTCCCTTGGAGGCCTGATCCGGGCCCTGCGTTTCCTTGAGTGCGCGGATTTGCTTACGCAGCAGAAATCGCATCGGCCAGCGAACATACCAGGGCAAGATCGAAAGCCCCGTTGTCATATCGCCAACCGGCTGCCTGCCAACGGCCAGCAATCCATTGCGAAACTGCTCGTCTGTGCGCACGCGGCTCAAGTCTCGAGCCGGCACACGTCGCAGTTTCCCATTCATTCCCATGCGGATATCCCTCTGACCATCCATCGGTCCAGCCGGAAGTCGACAGAATCGGGAAAAGACCTGATCTAACCCCTGCTGACAAACACATTACCTTGAAGCCAGAAACGCAGCGGCAGGTCGGGATACATACCTATGCCGATCCTCGGCCCACGGACCGCCGGTTCATGATGCGAACCATAATGTACGCGCAGAGCACCC
>DASRHX010000504.1:0-3727 GCA_035650295.1 Bryobacteraceae bacterium
TGCAATTCGAGTTCGCCTCCACGCCGGCATTCGACGCCACCACTGACTGGAGCACGCTGAACGCGATTGGCTGGGGCGGATCGTTGGGCACGTTGAGCATCGCCGCATTCGTGTTCATACTCGCCTCCCGCCGTCAGGAGGCGCTCAAGCTGGCTGAACAAATGCGACAAGCCTCCTTGCGCAGCGAAGCCGATGCCCGGAACCTGATCGAAATTGCCAATCACAGCCGCGACGTCTTCGTCATTCTCGATGGCGATGGGCGGATTCGCTGGCTCAACGGCACCGCCGTGCGCCTTAGCGGCATGGAGCGCGACGAACTGATCGGTCGCAGTATCCCAGACGATCCAACCACGCCGCATCTGGCCCGCGACGTTTGGCGGCACGCCCTTGCCGCGTTGAAGCGCGGAGAGTCGCACCGCTTCCAGTGGCGCGGCGGCTCGACGCCGGAGACCCCGTCTTATTGGGACATCGAGTTTCAATCCATCCTCGGCCCGGATCGGCAAGTGGAATCGGTCCTCGTGTTCGGCCGCGAATTGACCGCGGGAGAAGTCTCGCGCCAGATGCTCATTCGCGTGCAACAGGCGGTGGACTGCCTCAACGATGCTGTTTACATCACGGGGCCAAATCGTGAGGCGCTCTATTCGAACCGCGCTTTCGCCTCGCTTCTTGCCACACTCGGCATTGCCTCACATGAGGCCCTGTGCCTCCGTGACCATTTGGACGATCCGGAACGCGCCAACTCGATCCTGCGTGACTTCGAGGCGTCGGGTTTCTGGAGCGGCGAACTCACCTATACCGCCATCGACGGCAGTAGTGTGCACCTCCTGGTTTCCTCGTATCGAATCGAGGGTGATCGCCGGCAGAATCTCGGCGCGGTCACCACCTTCCGCGATATCTCCGCCCGAAAGGAGATGGAGGAAGACCTGCGCCAGGCGCGAGATGGCGCTCTGCTTGCCTCGCGCCACAAATCGTCCTTCCTGGCAAATATGAGCCATGAGATTCGGACGCCCATGAATGGTGTTCTCGGCATGCTCCGCCTGATGCGGGAAACCTCCCTCAGTATCGAGCAGCGTGAATACACCGACCTTGCCCATCGGTCTGCCGAAACTCTCCTGGCGCTCCTCAATGACATCCTCGATTTCTCCAAGATCGAGGCCGGTCAAATGCGCGTCGAACTCATCGCTTGTTCGCCGGTGACGATTTTCAAAGAGGTTTGCACGCTTATGGGCGCCACCGCTTTGGCCAAAGGGCTTGCTTTCGAGGCAACCGCCGATGAAAACATGCCCGCCACAATGGTCACCGATCCGACGCGCCTGCGCCAGATTCTCCACAACCTCTTGAGCAATGCCATCAAGTTCACTGAATCGGGATCGGTGAGCGCCAGTTGCCACCTGAGGCACAGCGATGTTTACTTCGAAGTCGCCGACACAGGTATCGGAGTCGACCCCAAGCAGCTACCACATCTCTTTCAACCGTTCACCCAGGGCGACACCTCGATGACACGCCGTTTCGGCGGCACAGGACTTGGATTGGCCATCTGCAAGGAACTGGTGGAACTGCTCGGCGGCGAAATCGGCCTCAGCCGCCGCGAAGGCGGCGGTTCTATTTTCTGGTTTACGATTCCCCTGTCAAGCGCCGCATCCGAGCGCGAATCCTCACACACCGAAGCCACGGTGACTTGATAGCCTGAAACAACATGAAACGCGATTCCGCGCTGCCCCGCCGGCGCCAGATCCTTGCCTCCGTCCTTGCCCCCGCTCTCATGGCGCAATCGGAGCGCCCGCTATCTTTTCCCGGCAAGCGCTCCATGCTCGTCCACAACGACTTTCCCGAGGATCTCGAAGCGCCCGCTGAGACGCTGAACTCCTTCCTCACGCCGGTGGACCGTTTCTTCGTCCGCCAACATTTGCCTCGTCCACGCATCAACCCAGCAGAGTGGCGCCTCGCGATCGCTGGCATGGTCTCGACTCCACTTACGCTCTCTCTCGATGATCTGCGCAAGCTCCCGCAACACAAGCTTCCCGCCACGCTCGAGTGTGCCGGCAACGGTCGCGGCTATTTCCGTCCTCGTATTCCCGGCCTACAGTGGACAAAGGGCGCTGTCGGCAACGCCGAATGGGCCGGACCGCGCATCGCCGATCTCTTGCAGCGCGCCGGTATGGACGCCAAGGCAGCCTATGTGGATTTCGATGGAGCCGACGTCGGCGCGGGCCAGACGCCCGATTTTATCCGCTCCATTCCCGTGCGCAAATGCACGCATACGGACACGATCCTCGCCCTCACCATGAACGGCGAGCCGATTCCCGATCTCCACGGTTTCCCCGCGCGCCTCATCGTCCCGGGCTGGGACGGCGCCAGTTGGGTCAAGTGGGTCACGCGCATCACCGCCTCGTCCGAATCGAGCAAAGGTTTCTACTTCGCCACGGCCTATCGCTACCCGAAGTTCCCCGTTGCCCCAGGCGCGGCCGCGCGTCCGGAAGACATGGAAGTCATCGAGGCCATGCCCGTGAAGTCGATCTTCACCGCGCCCGCCGCTGGCTCTTCCTCCGAACCCGCTCGTTTGCCCAAAGGCCGCGCGACTCTGGCTGGTCTTGCCTGGTGCGGTGAAAACAAGATCGCGCGCGTCGAGGTTTCCACTGACGCCGGAGCAAGTTGGCTCGATGCCGCGCTCGGCAGGGAAAACTTCCGCTATGCCTGGCGTCTCTGGCAGTTCGAATGGACTCCTCCCGGGCCCGGGTACTACACCCTCTGCGTCCGCGCTACCGATTCGGCTGGGCGCATGCAGCCCATTGAAGCGCCGTGGAATCCCAGCGGGTATTTGTGGAACAGCATCGAGCGCATCGCCGCTCTGGTGGAGGGCTAATACGTGCGTCTCTTACTCTTGCTTACAGCCTCGCTCGTCGCGGCCGCCGCCCATGCTGCCGATCCAGCCCTTATTGCAAAGGGGGCCGCGGAGGAGCGCAAATCCTGCATCGGGTGCCACAGCCCGCGCATCAGTTCCACACAGCGCCTCTCGCGTACGGGGTGGGAACGCGAACTCGACAAGATGGTGCGTTGGGGAGCGAAAATCGCCGACCGCGAAGCGTTGCTCGCCTACCTGCTTGATAATTACGGCGACGACAAGCCGTCCGCGCCGCTGCCGCGTTCCACCGACGCCTCTCGCAAGTAAGCCACGGCTGATCCTCTACTACGCAAGCGCGCGTCTGGAGGTTCCGCCTCTGACCACGGTTGGCTCTCTCCGCACTGCGAGCGCTGGGGACTGATCCCCCTACCGCGATGGCTTCTACTTCCCCCTACGACGGCGGCCACACCTGGGAGTTTGATGGCTGCACGATTCACCTCGCCGAAATCTCGAATCGCGAGACCATCATCGAAAATCGTGATGGAGCTTGGTTCGAGCGGATCGGATAACTACCCCGCCTTTGGCCCGGTCAACTCCCGGAAGCCCACTAGCTTCACGCCCGTCTCTTCCAACGCCTTGGCTACCAACGGCGATGTGAGAGCTTCCAACTCCTGCTCGCGGCTCTCTTTCAAACGAGTCGGTGCCGCCAGTAACTCCTCGCCCAGTTTCCCTGGATGACACATGAATTCGGTCAACCCGTCGGGAAGGTGATGAATTAGCTCCACCAGCTGTGCCGCGCGAAACCGCCCGGTCATCTGGAAGCCCGCGAAGTGATCCGTCGTCTGGCAGCCGTTCTGTCTCAGCACCAACTCAAACCGCTTGCGC
>DASRHX010000505.1:0-3776 GCA_035650295.1 Bryobacteraceae bacterium
TGGTCGCATTTCACTTTCCATTGTGCGCCATGTGATAAAACGTAGATGACTTTCCGCATAGCCCTCCCCTCCGAATGCTAGGTTCGGTCCTAGACCTTGTGCCGATCAGGCCGCGCTCTTCAAATCGACGCGCTTAAGGAACTCAAGTCGCTTCTGCCAGCCGCCGTCTCCGTACTTGTCACGATAGCGAGCAATCCGAGTGGCATCGTTCGCGGTAAGCGTCAGGGTGACTCCAGACACTTGAGCTTGCAGCTTGCGGAGCAACGCCTGCCATCCGCCTCTACCCCGTACTGCTTTCATCAAATGAGCGAGCTCGGTCTCGGTCAAGCTGATATGCATGTCTTCCCTCCGAGGCAAGCGTAGGACAAACGCGGACGACTTGATCGTTTTTGGAACACTGAGAGTGCCGAATGAAATTATCAGAATGGCGACGCGGACGTTTGGTTACCATATCCACACTTTGGACATGCGTTTTCGGAAAGGATGTTTCGCAAACTGAAGTCATAGCATGCGATATCAACTCGAGGTCCACCTAAAACGGCTAATGGACACCCTGGCGTTGGATGATCGTGCCGTCGCTGGTGAGGTTGGCATTAATGTTTCTCACGTTGGTCGTCTTCGCGAAAATCGGTGGACCACGATCAAAAGACAGGAGTTGCAGGCCTTAATGTGCTGGGCCAGACGACATGGTGAGGACATTCTGTCGATTGAGCCGAGTCCACTATGGCGAACCTTGTCGACTGCAGAGGTTGTCCTCGTGCGAGGGCAGGATGAGTCCGGCAATCCAATCGCCACTGATGCTCAAGTAGAGGCTGAATTAGTTAGGGAACTAAGCGCCGAGGGTTGACGGGTCAAGACTGTGGTGGATCGACAGTACGATCGGGTTCAACTAGTCGAGCTCATGCGGCGGACAAACTGCATCCTTATAGGCTCACCCAAACACAATATTGCGACCGAAAACGCGTTGGCGGCCCTCTGGAAGATCAAGCCTGGAGATGACTCAGACGCAAACTGCGCGAGATCACCGATTCATTTCGCCTGGCAGACTGGACCGAAGCACAAAAGTGCTTTTGGCGCACAGCGACGAACCACTAAGGCTGGTGTGTATGTGACATCTACGGGCGGAAGAAGCGGGGCCGAACGTACCCGACATCACGTGGGCGTCGACTGGTTGGACCCTAAGGACTATGTGAGGTGGGTAGGACGAGGACTCGAGAGGGTGTCAGGAATTTCGTGTGTGGGGCATAACATGAGGAGTGTCTATGCGCCGCACACGGAAGAGCCTGATGCCTGAGGCGCCTTTGGCGCCGGTCCCGTCGGAGATTCTCGATCAGTTCGTGCGCCAGGGCCCGCTCTCCCACGAGGAGCTGGAGGCGGCAGTCCGGCGCTTCAAGAAAGCCATTATTGAACGCGCCCTGGGTGGCGAGCTCACGCACCATCTGGGCTATCCGGCCGGCGGACTGAAGCCGGAGGACACCACCAATCATCGCAACGGCACGGGCGGCAAGACGGTCCTGACCGACGACGGCCCGTTATCGATCGAGGTGCCGCGCGATCGCGAGAGCACGTTCGAGCCGCGCCTGATTGGGAAACACGAGCGGCGCTTCACGGGGTTCGACGACAAAGTCCTGGCGCTCTATGCACGCGGGATGACCGTGCGCGAGATTCAAGGCTTCCTCGCCGAGATGTACGCGGTGGAGGTGTCGCCCGATCTCATTAGCACGGTCACCGATGCCGTCGTGGCGGAAGTGACCGCGTGGCAGAGTCGCCCGCTGGAGCCGATGTATCCGGTCGTCTTCTTCGATGCGTTGCGGGTCAAGATTCGGGACGAGGCGACGGTGCGCAGCAAGGCGGTCTACCTGGCCTTGGCCGTGCGGCCCGACGGCACCCGCGACATCCTCGGGATCTGGATTGAGCAGACCGAAGGCGCGAAATTCTGGATGAAGGTCTTCAGTGACCTCAAAACGCGGGGCTGCCAGGACATCCTCATCGCGGTGACGGATGGCCTCAAGGGCATGAGCGATGCGCTGGCCGCGGTCTTTCCCGCAACCACGCTGCAAACCTGCATCGTGCATCTGATTCGCAACAGTCTGGACTTCGCGAATTGGAAAGAGCGCAAACCGATGGCGACGGCGCTGCGGCCCGTCTACACGGCGCCGACCGCCGAGGCCGCGAGTGCCGCGCTGGACGAGTTCGAACGCAGTCCGTGGGGCCGAAAGTTTCCGACGGTCGTCGCGTCGTGGCGCCGCGCGTGGACGCACATCATTCCGTTCTTTGCGTTTCCCCTGAAGTCCGGCGCTTGATCTACACGACGAATTCGCTCGAGAGCGTCCACGCGCAACTGCGGAAGATCATCAAGACACGTGGCCATTTCCCGAATGACGACGCCGCGACGAAATTGATCTGGCTGGCGCTGCGCAACATCACCGCGAAGTGGGATCGCACCGCGTACTACTGGCGGCCCGCGATGAATCAATTCGCGATTCTCTACGAGGGGCGCTTTTCTCCGTCGACGGGATAAACTGCACGCGCGCATGGACGCTGCCGGAGCCGTGGACGCACAGAACGCGCCCACCGCTCCTTGGAAAACCGCACAGAACGCGGTTTCCCACAGCGCCCACACGCATCATCGTATTAGTATTAAAAGGAAGAAAGACCGGAACGCACGCCGTCAATCCGCTTCACACACGAAATTCCGGACACTCCCGGACTCGATGCCGGAGTATTGGTCGCTTGTAATAAACCCCTTGGCACCACGCAAGATGTAACGACTATTGTTCTTGCCGGCTATTCCGGCTTCGCCACGCTTGAGATGGCAACAGACTTTGTTCGAGATGGACTTCGAGTAGAGTCCAGCGACGCGCTTCCGGGAACTCCGGTCATGCGAATTTTGCTAGCTCCGTACAAGAAGACGAGTCGGCGTACCGACTCCCGCCAACGCATCGCCAAGGGACGGCGGTGGGTCGGGCCGCCCTGGAGTCAATTGAGCACACTTAAGAAGCGGACACCACGAGATTCCTAGAATCCCCGTCTTTTTGTGTCAAGCCGGACCCACGGACACAAAAACGAGCCAGTTCGCCTTGCACGACACAGGATCACCTGATCATTGGTTCAAGAGGCCGGAGGTCACCGCAAACGTACGCTCAGCGAATGTCCGATAACGCCGATTATCGGACGCCGCCGGTCTTCATTCCTAAACGCTAGGCGACCACTTCGTGACCGATGGTCTCAGTTTTCCGCGTTAAATGGTTCCGTCGACAAGCCTCGCAGTGGTCCGCACGAACACCGCAATATGCTCGGCGACTGCGACCGGATGCTCGTGCTGTGGGCCGTGTCCTGCCTGCGGAAAGGTGAGCAACTGCACGGTCGGCAGCTGGCCGTTGAGCGCGTACCAGTTCTCGATTGGGAACGAGATGTCATGATCCCCACCCACATGCAGGATCGGAATTGTCGTGCTCTTCAGAGCGGCCAGTACCGCATCTGCCGGGAAGATGGGGTTGCGTGGACCGGACCCGAGGACTGACACGGCAAAGTCGATTGGGACTGGCACACTCCGATCATTTGTGCGCTGTGCGATGCGGTCGTGCGATCTTTTCGCCGCTTCTCGGCTCGCCGTGGACCTCGGTTCAAAGAACAGCACCACCTCGTCTTCGAACGTGTTTACAGGCTTCGATGCGGTGTCGTAGAAGAGTTGCTCCGCGTTCTTGAGGTTCAGGCCAGGCGGTCCCGTACCGATCAGGACCGCATGGGTCACTTGCTGAGGGTAGATCGCAAGG
>DASRHX010000506.1:0-3863 GCA_035650295.1 Bryobacteraceae bacterium
TGGACTCAGGACCGCGACGTCCGCCCCGAAGACGTCGAAGCGACGATCTACTCCGCCCTCGGCATCGACTGGACCACCATCCGCTACGACGACCCCTTCGGCCGCGGCTTCGAATACGTCCCCTTCGCCAAGGACGGCCTCTACGCCCCGCTCCACGAGCTCTGGGCTTAGGCCGGACGTCAGAACGTGGCGCGCAGAGCCAGTTGCACGATTCGCGCGGAACGCGAAGTGGTGAACTCGCCGAAGCGTGTGTTGATCTGGCGGCCCGCGGCGTCGAAGCGTGCGGCGGCGTCATACGCGCTGAACTGGGTGTGGTTGAACGCGTTGTAGAACTCGCCGCGGAACTGCAACTGCGCGCGTTCGCGCACCGGGAAGCTCTTGAAGAGAGCAACGTCCCAGTTATTGATGCCAGGCCCTCGCAGGTTGCTCCGCGCCGAATTGCCCACAGTCCCCTGTACCGGAGCGCGGAACACATCGGTGCGGAAGTTGCGGCTGAAGGTGCGGTCGCTCTTGGGTAGATTCGGGTCTTCCAGAATCTGGATGCGCGCGCTCACGCTTGGCGTTCCCGTAATATCAGCCGCGCTCACCAGGCTATACGTCGCTGCCACCGGAGCGCCGCTGACGAAGCTGGCGATGCCGTTGATCTGCCACCCGTTTAGCACCGCGTTCGCGAGAGCGAAGTTCCACTTTTTCTCAGGCACGTTCCATAGCCAATTGACCTTGAATACGTGCGTGCGATCGAAGCCCGCGAGGCCGTAGTTCCAGATCCGCGGAGATACGACGGTCGTGATGCGGGTCTGGTCGCCGTCCACGTAGTCCATGGCTTTCGACCATGTCCACGCCGCGCCGAATTCCAGACTCCGCGCGAAACGGCGGTTGGCGGCGACCTGAAGCGAATGGTAGTTGGACGTGGCGCTCGCTTCGCGCAACCCGATGTCGGCGTAGCCGGGAATCGGGCGCAGGAACACGTCCGGCAAGGGCACGCGCGTATTCGACGGGTCGGCGTTCCTCGGGTCGAAGCGCGCGCCGAGCGGCACGTCGGCGAGGCTGCGTTCCCACCAGAGATGGCGGCCGAGCGAGCCGACGTAACCAACATCGGCAACGGTTCCGAATCCAATCTGGCGCTGTACCGACAGGCTCATGTTCATTACAGTGGGCGCCTTCATCTCACGATCCCACGCAATGACCGTCGGCGGCGTCGTAAAGCCTTGTGCGGAGCGGAAGGTGCTCAGCGTGTCGTACTGCACGACGGGCGTTTGAACCAGCGGAAAGGAGTTTACCGCCGAGTACGCGTAACCGAGAAAGCGGTTGTAGAAGAGGCCGAAACCGCCCCGGATCGCGGTCTTGCCGCTGCCGAACGGGTCGTACGAGAAGCCGATGCGAGGCCCCAGCAAGGGACCCGCATTCTCGATGAGCCCGCGGGGATAGCTGGAGTCTTCGGCAGCAATCACCATGCCGTTGTTGGGGTCACCCACACCGGGCGCTATCGCCCCGATGAGCGCGGCCGGATAGATCTGGCCGCTGACCGGATGGCGGCCAACACGGATGTTGTTGTTCAGCGCGGGCGCGATCAACTGAACGCGCTTTGCAGGGTCATAGCGGCCTGGAACGAATCCGGCAAGTTTGTTGTCGTGTTGCCAGAACGGCTCAAACCAGCTGAAGCGGATTCCCAGATCGAGGGTGAGCTTGCGGTTTACCTTCCAGTTGTCCTGGACAAACCAATCAAGTCCCCGCGAGCGAATGTCGGAATGCGGGCGGGAGATGGCTTCCGTGTAGGAGCTGAAGACGCCGAGCGCGGCGTTGGAGTAGGCGTAATTGGTATCCAGTGGATTATTGACGTTGCGCCCGAAATCGAAGCGGCCATTAAAGTTGTTGGCCCAAGGGCCGTCCAACTGCGCGATCCACTGATAGAAGAGCCCGGCTTTCAGGTTGTGGCTGCCCCGGATCTTGGTGATCTGGCTGCTGAAATCGAGATGATCCCGCGTGAGGAAGAAGGGGAAGCGCCCGTCATAGGTGATGGTAGGCGGATTGACGACTCCGCCGAAGGCCACGCCGGGAATGAGATCGAGCGGGTTGCTCGTGGAACTCAACTGACCGGCGTTGAATCCCAGCGACTTTCGTTGTAATCCCTTCAGCGCCTCGTCCGAGATGATAATCGGACCGCCGTTCTTGACGAAGCCGAAAGTAGTCTCGACGATGAGCGTCGGCGAAAAGACGCGCTGGTGACGAAAGGCGCCGACATGGTTCGTGGTCCTGGATTGCGTCGCCAGAGCCGGAAAGTTGGCGGTGAGGCCGCCGCCGTTGAAACCCTCGCCGCGGATGCGCTGCGCGCTGTAGCTACCCGATACGTTGTCCTTGGAGGTAGCTACGTAGTCCAACTTCAGCGTGTACAACTGCGTCGGGTTGCGGCCCTCCCATTGGGTGACGTAGTTATAGTTGCCCCGGGTAACAGCGCGGTCGAGCGTATTCGGCCTGGGGAGGAAGCTGAGCAGGACCTGGCCGTTTCTATCCACCCGGCTGGCGGGAATGACATTGCCAGGGAAGCGCTGGCCATTGGTGGGATCGGTGATGTTGATGGCCGCGCCGTTGACCTCGACCGAACGCGAGAAGTCGCCCGCGCGCTCCAGCTCGGTGGGCATGGTGCTGGTTTGTATCGCCGAAGTTGTCTTGCTCGGCCAGTATTCATGGTTCCAAAAGAAGAAAAGCTTGTCACGGCTGCGCTCAAGGAGTTTCGGAATATAGACCGGGCCGCCAATGTTGTAACTGAACGTGTTGAAACGATAGCGTCCCTTGGGTAGACCATTGAAGTTGCGGAAGAAATCGTTCGCGTTGAACTGCTCGTGACGCTTGAAGTAGCTGAAGCCCCCGTGGAAGTCGCGCGTGCCGGACTTGCTGACCAGTTGGACGCTAGCGCCGGAGAGGCGGCCGAACTCAGCCTGATAACTGCTGAGCATCACCTTAACTTCGGAAACCGCGTCCATGCTGACGGGCAGCATCAGGTTGGCTGCGCCGCCGGGGGCGGAGATGACGATACCATCCATCGTAAAGTTATTCGTGTTGTTGCGGCTGCCGTTTACATTGAAGTTGGAGGTCGCGGTCGGCGTGTCGATGGTGCCGTCCTGCGGGTCCACAACACCGGGAAGCAGGCCGAGCAGCGCTGTCACGCTGCGCCCCCGCACCAGCAGTTGATCGATTTGGGAACTGGTGATGGCGGCGGACTTTTCAGCGCTGGCGGTCTGCACCGCGGCGCCCTGCGCGGTGACGGTGACACTCTCTTCGACGGCGCCAAGCTCGAGGACGATGTTTCCGAGGGACAGACGATCGGCAGCGAGGAGCACCACGCGCCGGCGTTCGGCCGATTTGAAACCAGCCATCCGGACGATCACGCGGTACTCGCCGGGCGTGAGGCTGCTGAAAATGAAATCTCCCGATTCGTTGCTGAGCCCGGAGCGAGACACCCCTGTGCTGACGTGTTCCACATGGACGGATGCGCCAGTGACGGGAGCGCCGCTCGGATCGGCGATGGCGCCAACGATCGTTCCGGTCACCGTCTGAGCGGATACGAAGGGCGAGAAGCCGGATACGAACAACATCGACAGCACAACACGGTTCGACATGGACCCTCCAGAACGCACGGAAAGTATACATCTGGCCGTAGTTTCAGCAAAGGGCGAGGTGATCCGCGATCCTTTTACAACGTCCGCATGCTAAACCCGCCATCGCAATTGATCACCTGCCCGGCGCAATAATCCAGATACCCGTCCGCCACCGCGCGCACGCACTTCGCCAGGTCCGTCGTCTCACCCATGCGCCGCTGCGGCAACAGACCCCCCGCGATCTTCTCGTCATACACCGTCTCTAAC
>DASRHX010000507.1:0-14545 GCA_035650295.1 Bryobacteraceae bacterium
GTCAGCGGTCTGAGGGCTATATCTACACGCTTTCGGAGATCTGGCAGCAGCCTGAGTTGTGGCGGGAAACGGCGCAACGTGTGATCGACGCCCGGGAGGTTTGGCAACCGCTGGTGGCGCGGGCGAAGGCAATCCTGTTAACTGGATCCGGGAGCTCCTATTTCGTCGGTAAGTGCATCGCAGCCGCCCTCCAGGAAAGCACGTTATTGCCTGTCGCAGCCGTGGAAAGCGGCGAGGTGCTCATGTTGGGGAAGGGAGCATTGCCGCCGACCCGTCCACTGTTGGTAGTCTCGTTCGCCCGCTCGGGTGACAGTCCCGAAAGCGCCGGGCTCGTTCAGCAATTGCTGGATGAGGAGCCTGCCGTGAATCACCTGGTGATCACCTGCAACCCGCAGGGCCGCCTCGCACGGAACTGGGGCGCGGGACAAGATTCCCGCGTTCGTGTTCTCGTTCTTGATGAGAGAAGCTGCGATCAAAGCCTGGTAATGACCAGCAGCTTCACCAGCATGGCAGTGGCGGGACTTGGAGTTGGATATTCGACCCCCCCATACAGCAGCTACCTTTCGGCAGTGGAAACACTTTCTTCCAGCGTGGGCGAATTCCTTGCGAACGGCCTGGGCCCCCTAGAAGGGTTTCCTTGGGACGGCTCCGACCGAATGCTGTGCATTGGCAATGGCGCCACTCTCGGGGCAGCTTGGGAAGTCGGATTGAAGATGCTGGAGATGACGGCAGGCCGTGTGATGACGCGCGCCGAGGGTTGTCTCGGTTTGCGCCACGGCCCGATGTGCGCTCTCACCGAAAGCTGCATGCTGTTTGCCGTTCTCTCGTCGCATCCGATGCGGCGCGGCTATCAGATCGACCTGCTCACCGAAATCAATGCGAAGCGACTGGCGGGCGGAAAAATCATAGTTGGCGGCGAAGTGCCGGCCGATGTGCTGTCACCGGGCGACGTTGCTCTGGAACTTCCCGCGTTGCGCGATCTCGGTGACGAATGGGTTGCCTTGGCCGGAGTAGTCGCCGGGCAGTTGTTGGCATTCCTTCGCTGCCGCGCCGAAGGACTGCAGCCCGATCAACCCGTCTCGGGCGATTCCATCAGCCGCGTGGTCGGTGGTTTCACCCTCTATAGTCTCGGCGCGGGCGTAAGCTGATCGCCTTCTTCATCGCCGTCCCTTCACTACCTGTTTCTCTCCGCCCAATAGCTTCCGATGGTCTATTCTTTAAGGAAGCGGAATTAGAGCGGGTGTCCTTGTACGGTTCGGAAACATCCATCAATTCTCGAACACGTAAACAAACTATGTCAGAAACAAAGAGTTCGCGGCTTCTGACGGAAGAACGCCGCCGGGCTGTCCTGGAGATGATCAATCGCCAGGGCCGCGTAGTGATCTCCGACCTTTCCCGCCACTTCAATGTCTCTTCGGTGACGGCTCGCGCCGATATCAACGCACTGCTGAAGCGCGACCTTTTGGTTCGTTCGCACGGCGGAGCCATTCGAAAGAGCGAGGCGACGGTCGATTACCCGCTCGACGTCAAGGCATCTCAGCATCACGATGAAAAGGTCCGTATTGGCCATGCCGCCGCGGCGCTGGTTCGCGAAGGGCAAACGGTGCTGCTCGATTCCGGCACCACCACACTCGAGGTTTCCCGCGCGATTCGAAACCGGAAACTTTCGCACGTCACATTGATTACGAACTCTTTGGCTATCGCCACCGAGTTGTGCAATGTGTCGGGCATTAACATCATCATGATCGGCGGAATGCTGCGCCGCATCTCCCGCTCGTTTGCCGGACCGCAGGCGTTGAAGCTGCTTGCCGACCTGCGCGTCGATCACTTTTTCCTCGGCGTCGATGGACTGGAACCCGAGATTGGTCCTTCGACGCCCGATATTCTCGAAGCCGAGCTGAACGCGGCTATGATCCGCTGCGCACGCGAAGTGTCCGTCGTCACCGACTCGAGTAAAATTGGGCGCTCCAGTCTTTCGCTGATTGCACCGATTACGAGCATCCACCGCGTCATCACCGATAGCGGCATCACGCCCGAGCACCGCGAGAGCCTAAAGTCGAAGGGTATCGACGTGGTGGCAGTCGCGAAGCGTTCCTCCGGCTGACATGATTCTCCTGGGTATTGCGGCATTCTTTCTGTTATTCGCGGCACCGCCTATAACCCTCGAAGACATCGCCCCACGCGCAGGTGTCGATTTCGTTCTTCGCAACGGTGCAGCTGGCAACCACTATCAGATCGAGACGATGGTTTCGGGAGTTGTGGCGTTTGATGCTGACGGCGACGGGCGGACCGACCTCTACTTCGTGAACGGAGAAAAGAAGGCCCCGCGCGATACCAACCGCTTATACCGCAACCGGGGCGACGGCACGTTCGAAGACATCACCGCCCGCGCTGGACTTGCCGGCGAGGGGTATGGCATGGGTGGCGCCGCCGCCGACTATGACAACGACGGTGATCAGGACCTGTTTGTTGCCGGTGTTCATGGCAACTATCTCTACCGGAACTTGGGAGACGGCACGTTTGAAAACGTGACGGCAAAAGCCGGACTAGGCGATAGCACTGTTTGGTCAGTTTCGGCGGGTTGGTTCGATTTCGATACCGATGGTGACCTCGATCTGTTCATCGTCAACTATGTGCAGTGGAGCAAAGACAGGGATCCGCCCTGCACAACAGCCGGTGTCCGGACCTATTGTCACCCGCGCTATTACACCGGCTTGCCGAATCAACTTTTCCGCAATAACGGAGACGGCACGTTCACCGACGTCTCTCGCGCGTCGGGAATTGGCGATCACGTGGGGAAGGGCATGGGAGTTGCGTTTTTCGATTTCGATGGCGACGGACATTTGGATGTCTTCGTTGCCAACGACACTGTGCCTAACTTCCTGTTCCGCAATGAACGGAACGGCCGCTTCCGCGAAATGGCGCTGCAAGCCGGAGTGGCCTTCAATGAGGACGGCCGCGCACTGAGTTCGATGGGCGCCGATGCACGCGACATCAATAACGATGGCCGCGAGGATTTGTGGGTCACCGCCAACGCCAATGAAACTTTTCCGCTGTTTCTGAACCTGGGGCGAGGACTGTTTCGAGATGAGACCTATCCGAGCGGCATGGGTCGGTCGTCCATGCAACTGACGGGATGGAGCAATGGAATATTCGACTTCGACAACGACGGCCGCAAGGACCTGTTTGCGGCCTGCGGTTCCATCGACGCAAATACGGAGCGGTTCTCGCACCGCTCGGCCAAGCTCGCCAACCACGTCTTCGCCAACACGGGCGACGGAAAATTTGTTGACGTGACCACGGGTGTGCTACAACAGCCCGCCCTTCACCGTGGCGCTGCGTTTGCCGACTTTGACGGCGATGGCCGCGTGGATGTCGCGGTCAGCCGCATTGGGGAACCCGCCGCGCTTTTTCGCAACACCTCGCCGGGTAACCGGCATTGGGTGGCGTTGCGGCTGCGCGGAACGCGTGCCAATCGCGACGGTATCGGCGCGATGATTCACGTGCGCGGTTCGTCCGGGGGCGAACAATGGAATCGCGCGAAGACCGCTGTTGGATATGGTTCCTCGAGTGACCGCACCGTTCACTTCGGGATGGGAGCCGACTCCGTTGCCGAATGGATCGAAATTCAATGGCCTGGCGGGACAGTGCAGACTTTGAAGAACGTCGCGCTTGACCGTGTGCTTAACGTGACCGAGGAGCCTGTTGGCGCCACTGACTTTCGCCCAACTGTAGTTCACGCGCGGCATCAGCGTCGCGCCCTAACCTCTGATACGCCCGCCCCAGCAGCAGGTGCGCGTTCCAATCGGCCGGGTTCCGCCGAATAGACTCCTCCAGCCTTTTCACGGCCGCCTCCAGTTTGCCCTCTTGCAGCAAGACGCGGCCGGACTCCAGATGGGCTCGGGCCGATTCCGGATTGGCCCGAACGGCCGCTTCGAGCATCTTTTCCGCCTCGATCGTTCTTCCCTGACGAAATAAAAACGCGCCGAGATCCACACGAGTCTCCCCCGCGCCAATCTCAATTGCTTTGCGAAAGTTCCTCTCCGCGTCGTCGTCCAGCCCGAGCGCCGAGTAGTTCAGCGCCGCCGCGCGATAGGCAGGACCCGACGGCGATGCAGCGAGCAGCCGCTCGAATTCCTTGCGCGCAGCCTCATATTCAGTAAGAGCGTAGTAGTTACGAGCCAGATAGTAACAACTGTCGCCGGGTGGAGTTTCGAGCGCGCACGCTTTCTGCAGCGCCGGTGTGGCGAGAGTAAGTTTGCCGGCCGAGAGATATTCGAGTCCGGTCCTGCGCCACTCCGGGGCCGTTTGAGCTGCAAGGCGGCCGGCACCGACTACCAATAGAAAAGACATCGTGGTTGCGCCTGAAACTCGCAAGATAGTTGAGATCATAACAGGGCGGCAGTCGGCTCAGGTGATCGTCAGCTCCAAGCCCCGGGAACGAATGGATTCCGCAGCGTCTTCATTCAATCGGTTGTCGGTAATCACACGGTGCGCTCCTTCCACATTGGCAATCACCGCCCGTCCGAACTTATTTGCATCGGCGACCACGGTTATTTCAGTCGATACGCGAATCATCATGCTGTTCAACTGCGGTTCGAGTATGTCAGGCGTGGTGTAGTCAACGCCCATGTGCAGCCCGTCGACGGCGAGAAAAAGATGGTCCGCATGCAGGTTCTGCACGATGGTGATTCTGCCTTTTTCCTGGACGATTTGGTGGATCTTCTGGTGGCCCTCCTCGGCCAGAATCCTGTGTTTCCGGGAAACGGACTCTGGACGTTCCACGAGTACAGTTTAGATGATCGATGCCTTGCGACAGCTGTCGATTGACGCGCTTGTCCTTGTAATGGCTCGCTCGCGGGCGATTCCATGTCGGGCAAGATCGTCATGGGCGATTACCTCAGCGCGACCTTCACAGCGAAGCGCCACGTCCATCCAGCCGGACGCGGGACGACCCTCGTGCCGGGCGGTCCGCCGTTAGCGAATTGATCGCGGGCGCATCGATCGAGCGCTGGCGCGTCCTATTTCGGCACGAATCCGCGTGTGCGTACTTTCAATCGGTACACCGATGTCGATGCCGTGATGTAGAGCGAACGCTTGTCAGCATCGCCCCACGTAAGATTAGCGGCTGTTTCCGGCAGCAGGATCGTGCCCAGGTGGGTTCCGTCCGGCGCCCACACCCACAGCCCGCCGGGGCCAGTGACGAACAGATTGCCCTTCCGGTCAATGCGCATGCCGTCGGCACCGCCGCGCCCCGCCCGCTTCGGTACCGAATACCCGGCCGTTGCCGATGGTCATGTTCGGGCCGACATCGTACACATGAACCTTCCTGGTGCGGCTGTCGTCTACGTAGAGCCTCTTGCCGTTGGGCGAGAAGGCAAGGCCGTTTGGCTGGTTGAGGTCCTTGATCAGGAGGCGCACGGATCCGTCGGTGCCTAGCCGGTAGACTCCTTGGAACCCCTGCTCCTGCTTCTCCGTTTTCGGCAGGTCTAGCGTCGGGTCTGTGAAATAGAGGGCGCCATCCGGCCCGAGCACAACGTCATTCGGCGTGTTGAATTTCTTCCCTTCGAACCTGTCGGCGAGAATCCGGTACTTCCCGCCGGGCTTCACCTCGAGCACGGCCCGCAGGACGCTTGAGCAGGTGATCAACTAGTGGTTGCGGTCAAACGTGTTGCCGTCGGGATCGCCGATCTCCAGCACCAGCTCCTTCCGGCCGTCGGGAAAGATTCGATAGAGCTTGTTTGGCGGTTCGTCGCTGACGTAGAGGAACCCCTTGTCGTCCCACGCCGGACCTTCGGTGAACTGGAATCCACCCGTGATTTTTCAAGTTTGGCGTTTCTGTAAACGAGTTTCCAGAAGGTCGGAGACTTTGCTTCGAGACCGAACTCACGGTTGGGCGGCTGCTGGGCGTGTAGACCTCCCGCAAAGAAAATAAGAGCCGGAAGGAAATTGCAAAGCCTAGGCATTCACCCATCTTACACAGGCCGCCGAGGCATTTATCCAGGTCATCGAAGTCGTTGACGGTCTATGCTATGAGTGCTAGTCTGAAAGTTATCGAAAGTAAAACAAAGCATTGGAAGTCATGTTGTGGAGCGGTTGCCTGGAGCCAGCTATGGGCGGCGACATCCGCAGATAGTTTGTATCCGGCGCGTTTACTGCAGTGTACGCGACCTTGCTGTAGAGTGTGAATTCACCGCTGTGGACATTCATTTTCCTATTCCCTACGTTCAGGATCCAGCCCGGTGAGTGGAATCAGCCTGTGAGTTCTCCTTCTGGTACTGCGCGCCGTGGAGCCACCGCGCTCGTCGCTCATAGCGGGGGGCCCACGGCGGTCATCAACGCGAGTTTGTTGGGCGTTGTGGAAGAAGCACGCCGCCAGGCCGAAATCGGCTCGGTTTGGGGCGCCGTGAATGGAGTGCAGGGAATGCTCTCCGGCACGTTCCTCGATCTTCTTGCCCAGCCGGAAGGCACACTGAACGCGGTTGCTCACACGCCCGCTTCTGCATTGGGGACTTCGCGGCTTCAGGTGGGCCAGCCGGAGCTGGAGCAAATTCTCCAGAAATTTCGCGCCCATGACATCCGCTACTTTTTCTATACGGGCGGAAACGGCTCCATGGGCACGGCCAATCAGCTTGCCGCCATGGCTCGCGATGCGGGCATCGAACTTTCGGTGATTGGAATCCCAAAAACCATTGACAACGACCTCGCCGAGACAGACCACTCCCCCGGCTACGCCACGGCCGCTCGTTTTCAGGCATGTGCCGTGCGCGATATCGGCGCCGATAACCGTGCGCTTCCCGGTCAGGTGGAAATTTGTCGAGGCGCTCGGCCGCAATGCGGGTTGGCTCGCCGCAGCAACCGCCCTAGCCCGCCATCGCGAGGACGATCCGCCGCACCTGATCTACCTTCCCGAAAACCCACTGCCCCTTCCGCGCTTGCTGGACGACGTCGATCGCGTCTTCCAGCGGCTGAACCGCTGCGTGGTTACCGTTTGCGAAGGGCAGTTGGACGAACATGGCGAGCCATTCGGCGCCGATGTCCGTCCCGGTTCTCGCGCTTCGCTGGCGATGAATCTGGGCCACAGGCTGGCCATGCTGATCACACAACGTCTGAAGATTCGCGCCCGGAGCGAGAAGCCAGGTTTGCTCGGGCGTGTGAGTCTGGCCGAACGCTCGGCTCGCGACTGGGAAGAGGCTCGCTTGTGCGGCCAAATGGCTGTGCGGGTGGCATGCGAGGGTGCTCATGGCGCCATGGTCACGCTCGTCCGCGAACCCGGCATAGAGTACAGCGTGTCCACCGGACTTGTTACGCTTGAGCGCGTGGCCCACATCGAGCGCCCCGTTCCAGCCGCATGGATCGGCCCTGCGGGAAACGACGTAACTTCAGAGTTTTACAGCTACGCAGAGCCTTTGGTTGGGCCGATCGCGTACCACGAGCAGCTGGAATGGCGACCTGCTTCTGCACGCCCGTAGCTTTCGTACTCTTTGCATTAAACCGAAACTTGAAAGCTAAGAAAACCGAGAATCGAAAGCAAAGAAGCTGTATACTGTTCACTGATCCGTGATGAAACCACGCATCGGACGGAAAATCGGGAGCTTGCGGGCGGGAGCGGCTGCAAGATGAGGATTCTGGTTGCGGGCGAACTCAACCCAGACCTGATTCTCAGCGGCTGCGATGCTCTGCCGGAACCGGGAAAAGAGATTTTCGCCAACGGCTACGAATGGACACTGGGAAGTTCGTCCGCCATATGCGCCGTCGGGATGGCGAGGTTGGGCAACGAGGTTGCCTTCGTAGGTAATGTCGGAACAGACCAGAATGGAGATTTCTGCTTGGACGCGCTGAGGCGCGAACACGTCGACATTTCGCAAGTCCGCCGTCTTCCCGATCGCAAGACCGGAATGACGGTATCGATCTCATCGCGCCGCGACCGTTCATTAGTAACGTTCCTCGGCGCGATTTCCTCGCTCACTGCGGCCGATATACCGGCGGGGATTCTGGCGCGCCATCGTCATTTTCATGTGGCGGCCTACTATCTGCAGTCTGGCCTTCATGACGGCATCCGCGATCTTTTTCGCCGCGCGCACGACGCCGGACTGACCACTTCACTCGACTGTGGCTACGACCCTTCGGAGAGCTGGGACAGCGGCCTGATTGGACTGCTCGAAGAGACCGATGTGTTTCTGCCGAACGAAGAAGAGATTCGCGGTATCACGGGCCAATCCGAGCCCGAGCGCGGCCTGCAGTGCCTGGACAATGGCCGCACGTTGCTGGTCGGCAAGCTCGGTTCCAAAGGTTGCATCGCGCGGGAAGGCGGCAGCACGATCCGGCTGCCGGCGTTCCCGGTGAATGTAGTGGACACCACCGGCGCGGGGGACTCGTTCGTGGCTGGATTTCTCCACGAGTGGTTGCGCGGCCGGCCGCTCCATGCCAGCCTCCGGTTCGCGTCCGCGTGTGGAGCGTTGTCGACCGAGGGCGTGGGCGGCACCGGATCACAGCCAAGTTTGGGCGAGGCAGAAGCATTTCTCGCGGCACAGCTCGAAAGGGAAGAAGCAAAGTGCATTTAGTATTGCGACAAGTCAGGATGGCGGGCCGGTTGGCGCCGGCGCTCTTGATGGCCGGCGGGTTGTCTTTGATGGCCCAGCCGGTTTCGTTCAACGAAAAAGTCTATCTGGTCCTCGAAAAGACAGGCTGCCGGAACTGCCACAACGGTGAAGGCGTGGCGTCTGCCACGCGGCTGCATTTTCCCGAGGAAGGCGCGAGCGCGGCGCGTGTCGAGGCGTTCGGAAAATCGCTGGCCGAATTCGTGAATCGCAACGATGTTGAGCATTCGATCCTCTTGGCGAAGCCGACGCTCCGCGTTCCGCATACGGGCGGCGAACGCATTCGAAAGGGCAGCGCCGACGAAGCCACATTGAAGTCATGGGTTGATTACCTGTCGCGGCTAAGCGACGCGGAGTTGACTGCCGCACTTCGTTACCGCCGCGACGAGCAGCGCGGATTCGGAGTTGCGCCGAAAGCCGTTCTGCGTCGGCTCACTCACACCCAGTACAACAACACAGTGCGCGACATTCTGAAGGACGAGAGTGACCCTGCTGGCCAGTTTCCGCCTGAAGATTACGTCAACGGATTCAAGAATCAATATGACGCGCTATCCGTCTCGCCGATTTTGGCTGACACCTATAGCCGGGCTGCAGAGCGTCTGGCGGCCAATGCCTTTCGCCGCGGCGATTCGCGTGGGTTGATTCCCTGCAAGCCCGCCTCGGCTACCGACACCGCCTGCCGCACCAAGTTCATTCAGAGCTTTGGGCTTCGAGCGTTCAGGCGGCCGCTGGAAGCCGGCGAGATGGCCACGTATCAGGGCATTTTTAAAGGCGAGAAGTCATTTCTGGCGGGAGCACAAGCCGTCGTCGAAACCATGCTCCAGTCGCCGAGCTTTGTTTTCTGGCTGGAGGAATCGCCGAATCCGAAATGGAAGCCCTACGCGAAAGCGTCCCGGCTCTCTTACTTTTTGTGGGCAACCACTCCCGACGCGAGCCTGCTCGACAGCGCCGCCCGCGGCGAATTGGATACGCGCGAGGGGCTTGAACGGGTCACGCGACGGATGCTCGACGACCCGCGCGCACGCGACGGTGTAGATGAGTTCGTGTCTGAATGGCTTCGTTTCGATCGCGTCATCACCGCGTCGCGCGAGCGCCGTCTCTACCCCCTCTTCGGACGCGAACTGGCCAAGTCTATGACCGAGGAAGCGCGGCGTTTCATCGGCGATCTTGTTTGGAACGACCGCAATTTTATGGACGCGTTCACGGCCGATTACAGCTTTATCAACTCCGACCTTGCGGCCGTTTATAAAGTGCCTCCGCCGACGCGCGATTTCGAGCGGGTTCAGTTCCCGCCCAGCGCCGAACGAGCCGGCTTGCTCGGTCAGACGCTCTTTCTGACTCTTTCGAGCAAACCAGACGAAACAGCGCCCACCGGCCGCGGCCTTTTCGTCCGCGAACAGTTCCTGTGCCAGCAGGTGCCGCCGCCACCGCCGGGTGTCGACACCAACCTGCCGCCGATTGAAGAGGCAAAGCCGGTCACCAACCGCGAACGCCTCGCTATGCACACAACGAATCAGATGTGCGCCGGTTGCCACAACCTGATCGACCCGATCGGCTTCGGATTCGAACGCTTCGACGCGATCGGCATGCGCCGCGAAACGCAGAAGATGCTGTTCTATCCCAATCTGACTGGCCTGGCCGGACGCCGCGCGAAACCCAAAGAGGTCAATTTGGAACTCGACACCAAGGGATGGGTTGCTGGTCTAAGAGGATCGGAATTCACGAGCCCGCGTGGCTTGGGAGAACTTCTCGCCAACACGCCGCAGTGCCAGGAATGCGTGGTGAAGCAGGTTTTCCGCTATATGTCGGGCCGCCAGGACACACCGGCCGACCGGCCTTTGCTCAGCCAGGCTACCGACAGTTTTCGGCAGTCAGGCTACCGATTTAAAGAACTTCTTGTTGCACTGATAAGATCAAGGGAATTTCCCGAACCAGGGAGGATGACTAATGTCGCAAGTAATCACTAAGCGTGAGCGTCTGTCGCGCCGGATCTTCCTCAAAGGAGTGACGGCCGCCAGCGTGCCGGTAACGGTTGGCATTCCGCCGCTGGTTTCGATGTTCAACTCCACCGGCACGGCGTATGCGGCTAAGACACCGGCTCGTGCTGCCGCATCGAAGGAAGTTCAGAAGAGGTTTGTCATCTGGTTCAACGGCAATGGCATTCCGGAACGCTACTGGATTCCGTCGAACACCGGCGCAAACTACGACATCACTCCCTGCCTGACGCCGATCGGTAGGCTAAAGGACGACGTTCTCGTCCTGAGCGGCCTCGACAACATGCATGGCGGGGCGGGTCACCCGCAATCGCTGTGCGCGCTGATGACCTGCACGCGCTTGAATTCCACCGGGCCCAGCGCTCCTTCGCTCGATCAGACTCTTGCCGCCAAAATCGGCGGCGACTCGCGCTTTCGCTCCCTGCAGATCGGTGTTTCGCAGGAGTCCTTCGGCGGCGCTTTGCAGAAGAACATGAGTTGGGCGGGCCCGAACCGGCCGTTGCCTCCAGAAGAAATTCCCCACCGGCTGTTTGACCGCCTCTTCGGCGCGCGCGACCTCGGCTGGGTGAATCGCAAGCGCAGCATCCTGGACGCCCTGGCCAAAGACGGAGCCATTCTACGCAAAGGCCTGCCGAAAGAAGATGCCATGCGCCTGGACGAGCATTTATCTTCCATTCGCGACCTCGAACGAGCCGTGGCAGGTCTGCCGCCGAACTACCAAAGGGTGACAGCGCCCGGAGAGGACTTCGACATGAAGGATTGGCCGCGCGTGGCCAAATTGCAAAGCGACATGCTCGCCTATGCGCTGGCAACGGGGCAGACACGCGTCGCCAGCTACATGCTGACCAAGTGTCAGGGCTTGGCCCGATTCCCCTGGCTCGGCCACACGGCCGCGCGCCACCACGATTACACGCATAAGGATGGTAAGGCGCCGGGCGAACGCGGTGAAGAAGGCCAGCGCATCCTTCGCGACATCTGCCGCTGGCACGTCGAAGAGTTTGCCTACCTTGTGGCAAAACTCAAATCCATTCCCGAAGGCGACAAGACGGTACTCGACAATACCGTGCTGATGTATGTGCACGAGCACGCCGAAGCCGGCCCTCACAAGACAAGCGGAATGATCGCTCTGGTGGCGGGCAGCAAAGAGAAGCTCGGGCTGGGGCGTCACACGAAGATCGCGGGCACGATCGGCGATCTCTACACGACGCTCTTCGATGGCGTCATGGGAGTGGGTATGGGTAAAGTCCCCACGGCCAACCGCCAGTTAACTGAAATTCTCGTCTAGGCCTTACCGGCTGTAAGGCGCGGGGGGAGGCGGCGGCGTGCCGCCGCTGATCACTTCGAGGCCCGGCTTGGCGCTCTTCAATTTTGCCAGGCCATCCTCGGTGACGGGATCTTCCTGCACGTCGAGGTAGCGCAGACTCTTCCATTGCGCCAGCTCATCGAGCGCCGCGTTGTTGACACGGCTGCATCCCTGCAAGCCCAGCTTTTCCACATTGTCGAGCGCGCTGAGAATGCGCAGTCCGTCAGCGGTGATCGAGGAAAACCCGAGATTCAGGACCCGCAGCGCTTTCAGTTCAGCGAATGCCTTCACCGTCTCCTCGGGCATCGTAGAGCCGGCGCCGCGCCCTGCTGGACTGTCGGGGGGAGTTGGCCGAGCCCCGCTGATGTCGAGTGAGGTGAGCGTGGGCAGCATTTTCAGTTTGGCCAGGCCGGCGTTGGTCAACCGGCCGCGGCCCACGGCGAGTTCGCGCAGATTTACCAGCGTGATCAGGTTCTCCAGGCCCACGTCGGTTACTTCAGTGTGGGCGATGTCCAGAGCTTCCAGGCCCGGAAAACGGCTGACGATTTCTATCGTGCCATCGGAGATTCTCGTTCCCCGAACGTCCAGCCGCTTCAGGTGCGACCAGCCTTTGATCGCCGTCATTCCCTGATCGGTGATCCATTCCGAATAGAAGAGTTTTAAGTCCTGAATCTTGGGCGCGGGTTTCAAATTGAGCATTCCCTCATCGCTAATGCGCGTGTGGGAAAGGTCCAGCCGTTGGAGTTCGGGAAGGCGCGCCAACTCGATCATGTCGGCGTCGTTCAGCCAGCAGCCCCGCAAGTTCACCGAGACAATCCGGCCCGTTCTATCGCGTTGGAAGGTGCCGCCCAGTTTCGTGATCCAGTCCGTGTCGACCGCCATCAGCGGCAGGGCCGCCAGCATCAGGAGCATTCGAAGATTCAGCATGGTTCTCTTTCCGTTCAGCTACTGGCCGTGGGCCACTCGGCGCGAGGATGAGGCGGACTGCTCGTCATAGAAGATCTGACAGTTCGGCAGAGCGGCCCGTAACGCCTCATATGCTTTCTTCGGCACCGGTGTGTGGTAAAGATCAAGCGATCGCAGCGTGGAAATTGACTGCAGAGTCTCGGCTCCGCGCTCGGTGATGTTGGTGTTATCGAGGCTTAGTTGTTCCAACGCCGGAAGCCCTTTCAACGACTCTACGGCTTTGTCGCTCACAGGTACATAGTCGAGCGTGAGATACTTCAACGCGCGGAATTCCGCCAGCGACGCAATCCCCTTTTCGGTGAGGCGGACTCGTGTGAGCGACAAACGTTCCAGGTTCGGCAGCGCCGCTAGTTGCGCCAGGCCCTTATCGGTAAATCGTCCATCGGAGACGTTCAGCTCGCGCAGGCTTATCATGGCCGCAATCTTGGTCACGCCCGGATCCTTGATGTCGACGCCTCGCAAATCCAGACTGATCAGGGCAAGGAGCTTGCTGAGGGAAACGGCGCTTTCGTCGGTGAGATCCGAGTAGCCAACCATGAGCCGCTCCAGGGTTTTCAGCTTGGCAATCTGCGCCATGCCCTCGTCGTTCACAGGGGCGGCTGTCAGATCGAGCTCTTTCAAACCGCTCCACTCGGTCAGGTGACTGAATCCTGCACCGGTGACGTTCAGGCCGGCCAGGTTGAATCTGCGGACCTTGGTGAGGAGGCCCAAGTGCGCAAGGCCCCTGTCGGATACCGAGGTGAAGCTGAGGCTCAGTTCGCGAAGGCTCGTGAGTTTGCCGATTCGCTCCAAGCCGCGATCGGTTACATCGGTGCCATCCAGATTCAGACTTTCCAGGCCATTCAGCTTTTCCAGGTGCTTCACTTGTGCGTCGTCGAATGCGACGCGTGCCAATGAAATCGACTGGATCTTCCCGTCAGCCATCTGCGTCTGCCCACCGAGCGCCTGCAGCCACTGGGCGATTGCTTGCTCGGTGGCTCCTGGCGGCGGCGCGGCGCGCTTGGATACAGGAGCGCGCGGAGAGGAGTCGACGAAATTGACCTTACAATGCGGAACGGCCGCGCGGAACGCCTGAACGCCGGAGTTGGTGACGCCGCTGTAGCGCAGGTCCAACGTCTCGAGCTTTTTCAACGCCTGCAGCTTCGCAAGCCCCGCGTTGGTGATGCGGCTACGGTAAAGGTTCAGATCCCTGAGCTCTTTGAACTGCGCGAGGGTATCGGCGCTCGCGTCGGTGATTCGCCCACCCAGCATGTTGAGGCGGCGCAGGCCTGTCAGTTTCTTCAGGTGTTCGACGCCGTCGTCGGTGATTTTAACGCCGTAGAGATCGAGGTCCTCTAATTCAGTCAGGTCGCGCAAATACTTCAAACCGTCATCGGTGACCAGCGTGCCCAACAGGTTCAGCCGCTTCAGGTATTTCATGTTCGCGACCGGAGCCAACGAGTGATCGAGCACGTAGGCATCGCCGAGGTCCAGCGACTCCAGGTTCACCAGTGCCTCGAAACATTTGGGGTCCTTGATCGTGGTGTTATTGAGCCGTAGATGCTTCAACTGCGTGAGCGGAGCCATCCGCCTGACGCCCTCGTCGCCGATGTCCAACCAAGCCAAAGTAGTCAAGCCCGCGCTGAAGGTTTGGAGCTCCTTCATGCCCTGGTAGTACTGAAACGACTCATCGGAAAATGGCG
>DASRHX010000508.1:0-3695 GCA_035650295.1 Bryobacteraceae bacterium
GCTCGGGATCACCAATGCCGGTAACGGTCGCCGCCCCGGGCGTCCACACGCCGAAGCTTTCGAACGTCTGCGAGCCCTGCCGAAGCGCGGCGTACATGGCGGGCGAGAGGTGCACGTTGCCAAACACCTCCGCTTGAAAGACAGCGGAGTTGAAAACGCCCACCAGCCCCTCCGGCTCCGAATAAGGCAGCGGGCGGATCAGCACGCCATTCACCACGCTGAAAATCGCCGTGTTGGCGCCGATCC
Source organism: Bryobacteraceae bacterium (assembly GCA_035650295.1). Classification (GTDB taxonomy): domain Bacteria; phylum Acidobacteriota; class Terriglobia; order Bryobacterales; family Bryobacteraceae; genus JAFLBB01. The sequence goes on from DASRHX010000508.1 coordinate 247, forward strand.
CCAACGCGAGCGAGAGCAAGGCGGCGACACTAAAGGCCGGCTTTGTCAGAATCGTCCGCAGGGCATGCCGCGCATCGCGCAGCGCGCCTTCGGCGAACGTCAACGTATTCATTCGATAAACCTCCTCGCGGATCAACGCCGCGTTGCCGAGCTTCCTGCGCGCCGCGGCGCGCGCCTCCTCCGGATCCATTCCGCGTTCGACGTACTCTTCCGCCGTCAGCTCGACGTACAACTCCAGTTCCTCGCGCTGCTCGGCATCGGCAACTTCGCGCTGAAGGAACCTCCGCCAATTCATCCTTGCTTCTCCGTTGCCGGTTTCAGGATGCGGCCAATCGCGCGCACCAGTTCTTCCCACCGCGATGTTTGCGCCGCCAGTTGCCGCTTGCCTTCGGCTGTGAGGCGGTAGTATTTGGCCTTGCGATTGTTCTCCGACGTTCCCCAGAACGCGGCGATCCAACCCCGATTCTGCAGACGGTGCAGCGCCGGGTAGAGCGACCCATGCTCGACTTGAAGAACATCCTCTGAGCCCCGCTCAATAGCGTGCGCAATCGTCTGTCCATGTGCCGCGCCCAGCACAAGCGTCTGAAGAATCAACATGTCCAGGGTCCCTTGGACCATCTCGGACTGCAGCGGCGATTCGCGTCTTGGCATACTCTCCTGTCGATGACCGACTAGTGTGTTCGCCCCTATACTACGAACGGGCGGGAAGCTTGGTTCCTAAGTTTATTCAGATCACCGACAGAAAAAATCCGCCCCGCGGCGTCCGCGCCCGCGATGAGGCAATTGGCCTTGCCTGGGGGTGATCTCGAGAATGCCATGCCATATAATCGGGACCGGTCGTTTTTCGATCCACTGATCGGCTATCGTTGGGTCCGGGGTCTGCCGGATTCGCTGATGACCGGCATTTGGTCAACTCCGAATCCCGCCCCAGGTCCCTGAACAGGCGTTTGCGCAAGCAACGGGTTTGCCCCGGAAAGGCCGAAGAACATGGCTGATGATTACAGATCAAAGCTCGAACAGTTCTTCGGACTCGTGCCGAAGACTACCAAGGCGACCATGATCAACAGGATTTCCGGCGCCGAGTATTACGGGGAAGTTCTGTCCGGTACGCCGATTATCCCCGTCAAAAAGGCGGATCTGCCGGCGGCAAAGAAGGCAATCGAGGAGGCACAAATCACCACCAATCCCGACTTCGAAACGTTGACGGGCCTGACCCACAAAAAGCTGCTGGACAACTGGAAGGATGGCGGGCTCCTGACGAGTTGCAATGCCTTCGTCATGAAAGCGGGGCAGGCCGTGGGCGTCCAAGGCCTTGGAGGTTTCAACGTCGAAGATAAGATGATCAGCCTGGGTAAACGGCAGTGCTGGATGACGCCCCGTTCGGGCGGAAAACCGCAATTCGGCGATGTCTTCGAAACCCGCTCACGAACGCCCGGCAAGGACTACGAGAATGTGCATGTCGGCATCACCCTGTCCGTCGAGGGCGACGATTGGTACACCATCGAAGGAGGGCAAGGCGGTCCGGCTTCCGGCGTCGACAAGGTTGCTCGTGTCAAACGGAAATACAACACTTCACACCTGCTCGGCTGGGTGGACATGCGCCTTCTCGCTTCGGGCCAGCCGCCCTTGCCGGACTGGCTCATCGGCACCTGGATGATCTATGCAGGCAACCAGACCTACGTCTACTCGTTCAACCACTACGGCGAGGTAACGCAGAAGGCCTATCGGCCGCATTCCGCACAGGGGGGCAATGTGCCCAACCTGGATACGGGCAAGTTGTTGGGGATTACCGGCGACACCGTCAAGGTGAGATGGAGCCGCGAGGGCGGCATCGAAGTTTTCACCTACGACCGTTGGAACAGTTTTCCCGCCATCATGGAGCGCATGACCGGTGTTGCCGCCGACGGTTCATCCATGAGTGGCGTTCGGCTCTGACTCTGGTCAAGTGGCCTACTGCTCATGCTTGTCACCGCGTAGCCTGGTTCCGGTTGTTGCCGGTTCGTCAGCCATATATCATGCCGGAATGAAGCGAGCGCTCCTTTTCTTGCTTGCTTGGGCCGTTGCTGGAGTTACGCTGTCCGCGCAACAACAGGCGGCCAAGAAACGCCACAGCTCTACTCCTGCCGGTTCGAGAATCCATAAGCTGGAAGAGCTCAATTGGCCACGGATTCATGCACTCGAACGGGAGCGGACGCTGTTCTTGCTGCCCGTTGGCATGCTCGAGGAACACGGACCTCATCTGCCTGTTGGGGCCGACACCCTGGGAGTGCTCTATGAGGCGAACCGCGTCTCGAAGCGAGTGAGCCAGGCGCTAGGTGACTGGAATGTCGTCATGATGCCGTCGATCAACTATGGTCACGGCGGAGCGAACCAAATCGGCGGCATGCTACTCCATCCCGGCACCTACGGCATTCGGCAGTCCACGCTGAGATCGCTTGTCGCGGATGTTGGCGGACAACTTGCGCAGAACGGCTTCAAATGGATATTCGTGCTGAACGGCCACGGCGCTCCAGCCCACAACATTGCGATCAACGAGGCGTGTGACTTCATCAGCGAAAGCTTTCGAGTGACGATGCTTCACCTGACCGGCCTGTTTCGAGCGGACGCCGCGATTCAAGCGCGCGGCGAGAAAATCAAGGCTCGGTATTTTTCGGCCGCGGAGATATCGTCCTTCGGCATGGATGTTCATGCCGGCGTCAGCGAAACCTCGGCCATTCTTGCCGTTCGTCCGGATCTCGTTCGTTCCGGCTACAAGACGCTTCCCGACCGGGCGGGACGCACGCTTGATGAGTTGCGGGAAATCGCAATGGCGCCGGGCTGGCAGGGATACCTCTCATCTCCCTCAAAAGCGACGGCCGCCTATGGACGAGCCTTCGAGGAATGGTGGGTCGACGGCTTCACAGAGCTCATTCTGCGTGCCGTGCGTGGGGAAGACCTTCTCCATCAACCGCGGTTGCCGGACACAATACCGCCTGCCGTCGCTCCGGCTCTCGAGAAGGCGTTCGCCAACGACCGGGCATTCGAAATGAAGTTCGAGAATTGGCTCGCGCAACGCAGGAAGGACTGATTGTCCGTAGAGGCGTCTTGAAACCGGTCGAGACTTGACATCAGAGTACTTTGTATTGTAAAGTAGAAGACGCAGGCGCGAGCTGGTCTACGACGCGGCTGTTGTCGCTAAGGCGCCAATGGAGGAAACATGTCGAAGAGCCGGACCGTGCCTTGGCTCGCGATAATCCTGGCCGCCGTTGGGCTGCTGGTCGTGGCCATTCCGGGGCTTTGGGTGTACAGGAGCGCCACTGCGACGCCCCTCCACCCGAACCCGCGGGACGCGCCATCGGTGTCGCATTCGGCCCCGTTGCCAAAGTGGGCCGGCGCCGTGGAGCAGGCACGGCAGCTCGTCCGCGCGAGTCTCAGCGGGCAGAATCTGCCGGGACTCTCGGTGGCGGTCG
>DASRHX010000509.1:0-5726 GCA_035650295.1 Bryobacteraceae bacterium
TGCTCCCTTCGGCTCTTCAACCGCATAAGAGATGGTTAAGTGTACGCGAACCGACGTGGGCCATTCCGGTGCGCGCCTCAGAGTCCAGGAAAACCATTGCCCCGTGGTCGTCAGAGACGCCACATCGCGCGCGGGCTTCACCGCTCCGCCGTCCAGATAAAGGACGCGGCCATGATCATCGGAGAGTTCCAACTCCATGTATCCCGCAACCGGAAGCAGGCAGGAAATGCGAACCGGCCTGTTCCCGTTGAAGGCCACGGAGGGAAGCTCCAGCCGGTAGGTTTGCGTTGTGCCGCCATCGTCGGCCGCACCCTCGCGTATCCACCGTTCGATACTTGCGATCTGCGCCTGCGTGAGCGGACGCCCGCCCAGCGGCATTCGATGCGCTTCTCCCCTGGAACCGTCGATGAACTGCAGCAGCGGACTTTGGACGGGATTTCCGGGGACAACTACGGCGCCGAGATTGCCACCCCTCTTCAGATCCGCCCAGGTGCGAGTGGAAAGTCCACCCGCCGCGCTTTCCGGGTTAGCGCCGTGGCAGAGGTGACAATGCATTGCGAGTATGGGAGCGATGTCGCGGCCATAGCTGACGGTTTGCGCGCCCGCCACGCCGGCGAACACGAAAGCCGCGAAGGGGATGGGGCGCAACGTTTGCGGCATGAGGTCCTGTATAGCATAGGCGAAAATCTGCGTGATAGAATCCGGAGCCTCGGGAGAAACGATCATGTCCACACGAAGAGCTCTGGTGATTGCGCTTGCCCTCGCTGCATTGACAACGATGGACGCGCAGTCACGAAAGACCGGAAAAATTGCTGGCGGCATGGAGCGGCTGCTTTATGTGACTGACAAGTCGGGCATCAGCGTGTACGACATCAACGACGCCCATAAACTCCTTGGACGCATCGACGTCCCGGAAACCGGCGGCTACTACGGAATCGCCGCGAGCCCGCAGTTGGGATACCTGTATCTCTCTTCCAACGTGAAACGCGACATGGTCTGTCTCGACCTGCAGACGGAAAAAATTGTCTGGCGTAACAGCCACGCTAAGTTTCCCGATAGCTTCATGGTTACTCCCGATGGCAAATCCATCTACCTGCCATATCGAGATGAGGATTTCTGGCATGTGCTCGACGCAAAGACCGGTGAGGTGAAGGCCAAGATCACGGTGGGCCGCGGGGAGAACTACACCGATGGCTGGTCCATTGGAAGCATCGGACCGCACAACACGTGGATCAACCCAGCCGGAAGCCGCGTGTACATGCAGGTGCTGACGCTACCGTATGTGTTTATCGCCGAAACCAAAACGAACCAGATCATCGGCAAGGTGGGCCCCTTTAGTAAGGGTGTGCGGCCATTCACCGTGACCGACGATGAAAAGTACGTCTTCGGCAACGTCGACCGTTTGTTGGGATTCGAAGTCGCCGCTGTGCGCGATGGCGCTAATTGGGGCGGGAAGGTTCTCCACCGCGTGGAAGCGAAGACGCCCGACAGCCGGCTGGCTCAAATCCCCAATCCTCCCGCACGCAAGCCGCACAGCACGCCGAGTCACGGCATCAACATCACGCCAGACCAAAAAGAGGTCTGGGTCGTGGATGGCGTGTACGGCTATGTCTACGCCTACGACGTGACCGTCATGCCACCCAAGCATCTGGCCAGCATCGCGTTGTTCCAGGACCCGGCGGAACGCCCGCATCCAGGCTGGGTTTCGTTCAGTCTTGACGGCAAGTATGCGTATCCTGACGGCGGCGCCGTCATCGACACCAAAACGAAGCAGGTCGCCTACCGGATTCCGACGAGCGAAAAACTGATCGAGATCGATTACCGAAATGGAAAGCCCGTAAAGGCCGGTCACCGCTAGGCCCGTATGCTAATTAGACAACCTCCACTTTTGTTTGATGCTGTTGAGCGCCGCGACTGCGCATCATACGGGGGAAATGCCGGGCTTTCGCTCCGAGTTTGCGCGGTTCGTGGATGATCTGCTAACGATCATCATGCTGATGAATTTGGATGATGTCGATCCTGGCGCGCTGCTGTCGGGAGTGGCCTCCGCCTATCTTCACTGACTCGGTTACGCGATCAGGGCGGGCACTACATTGCCGTGGACATCGGGGAGAGTGACGTCGCGGCCGCCGAAGCGGAAGGTCAACTTGGTGTGGTCGAGTCCCAGCAGGTGAAGGATCGTTGCGTGGAGATCATGCACTGTCATGGGATTTTCGGCCGCTTCATTGCCTAATTCGTCGGTCGACCCGTAAATCAAGCCCGGCTTGGCGCCACCGCCCGCGAGCCAGATGGTAAAGCCAGCAGTGTGGTGATCGCGTCCATCACCGTTGCCCGTGTCGGGCGTTCGTCCAAACTCACCGGCCCACACGATGAGGGTCTCCTTCAAGAGGCCTCGAGATTTCAGGTCGGCGACAAGGGCAGCGACGCCTTGATCGGTGACCACGGCGTTGGTCTCGTGGCCGTGCTTTAGGTCGCTGTGCTGGTCCCAGGTGCCGTTATTTCCGAAGAGTGACGGCGGGGTCACTTCCACGAATCGCACACCCGCTTCCACCAGCCGGCGGGCGCGAAGACACTGCAGCCCGTAGGCTCGTTTGTGAGCATTGGCGGAGTCGAGGCCATAGAGTTTGTGAATCGAGGCCGGCTCCTTGGAGAGATCGAGCACATCGGGAGTGAGAGATTGCATGCGATAGGCCATCTCGAAATTGGCGATGGCGGCATCGACGGCAGGCTCGTGAGCGGTAGCGGCGGAAAAGGCGCGGTCCTGGGCAAGCAGAGTGTTCACCTTGATCTTTTGAATTTCGGCCTCGTCCGCGGGAGCGAGATTGTCAACAGGCGTGCCTTCGGCACGCACTCCCATTGCCTGGTGTTGAGCGGGCAAAAATCCGTTAGAGAAGTTCTCCAATCCTCCTGGAGGGTTGTCGCCGTGATTTAAGAGGAGGAAGCCGGGGAGATTCTTGTTCTCGCTGCCCAAGCCGTACGTGACCCACGAGCCGAGGCTGGGATAACCGCTGAAGTTGCGGCCGGTGTGGAGAAACACGTTCGCCCGCGCATGCAAGGGGAATTCCGATTTCATGGACCGGATGACAGTTAGGTCGTCGACGACTTTGGTGATGTGCGGGAACAACTCGCTGATAGGCAATCCAGCTTGGCCATAGGTTTTGAAGGCCCACGGTGATTTCAGCCACTTACGCTTCGGACCCGCGACATAGCTGTCGAGTTTGGCCGGCTGGCCGTCTAGCTCGGCGAGTTTGGGCTTTGGATCGAAGGTGTCCATGTGAGACACACCGCCGGGCATGAACAGGAAAATAACGTTCTTCGCCTTGGGTGGAAAATGGGGGTTGGGGGATGGCGCGGCATAGGAGCGGTCAGCGAGCAAGGCGGAAAGAACCACATAGCCGAAGCCGTTCGAAGCGGTCTTTAGCAGCTCGCGGCGCGTGCGTGGGTTTTCCAACATCCGCCGATCAACGGACATAGAGAAACTCCTTCATGCTGAAGAATGTGTGGGCGGCATCCTTCCAGACATCCACGTTCGACAATATATCGGACGCCGGGACGTTGCGTCGGACCGCCACCAATTGCACCATGCCACGAAGGCGGGCCAGATCCGCAGGCGATGCAGGACGGGCGAAGGCGGACTCGAACATGCGGGACAGGCGGGCATCAAGGGCGTCATCTGGTCCCTGAGCAATGAGCCGCCGCGCCCATTCGCCCGCCTGACCGGACACAAACGGATCGTTGAGCAGTGCGAGGGATTGCGAAGGAACGTTTGTGACGTCGCGATTGCCACGGGTCTGCATGGGCGCGGGAAAATCGAAAATCTCGAGGAAACGCGGACCTTGCATGCGGGTGACCTTGAGATAGATGCTGCGGCGGCCATCGCCATCGAGTGGGCCTTGGAAGAGCCGGCGATAGGGAGTAGGCTCATCGCGATGAGGCTGCACGCTGGGACCGAATTGTTTCGGGTTGAGGGAGCCTGAGACGGCGAGGATCGAATCGCGAACCGCTTCGGCTTCGATGCGGCGAACCGGATAGCGGCTCCAGAGAAGGTTTTGGGGATCGGCTTCCGCAGACCGGGTCGCCGCCTGGCTTGACTGGCGGAATGTCACGGAGAGCATCATCGACTTGATGAGCTTCTTCATTGACCAGCCGTCATTGATGAATTGAGAGGCGAGGTAGTCGAGAAGTTCGGGGTGTGTTGGCGCGTCGCCGTAGCGCCCTAAGTTGTCGGTGGTTGCGGCAAGTCCGCGGCCGAAGACGTGATGCCAGATGCGATTCACCATAACGCGGGCTGTCAGTGGGTTGTCCTTGCTGGCGATAGCTTCGGCCAATTCGAGCCGGCCGCTCTGTTTGAGATCGACCTTTCGCAGCGAAGCGGGCATGAGGGTCAAAAAGTGGCGCGGAGCAGTGCGGCCTGGCAAGCGAGCCTGGCCACCGGCAAGAATCGGGTAGTCCGCGCCCGGATCGACATCGGCCATGCTGGAGACCACGGCGGGTTCGGAGATGGCCGATTCGGCCTGCCTATAGGCGTCGGTGAGCGCTCGAAGCCGGGGCGACTGATTGCGGGAGTTGCCGATGAGACGATTGCGCAACATCCAGTCCAACCAGACGACGTCGGCGGCGGACGCCTTATCATCCCCCAATGCCTGTAAGGCGTTTTGCACCACTCGCTCAAACCGCGCGCCGAGTTCTTGCGTGCTCTTGGGGGAATCGCCGGCGACCAGGCGGCCCATGTGATCCAACCCCGGCTTCGGCTCAACATCCTCGTTGTGTAGAAGTATGCGGGTGACGCCCCAGAAGGAGCGGGGTGAGTCCAATTGCTCTTCACGGAAGTCCTTGAACTTTTCGGGACGCTCGGGCAGGCGCGGATTATCTCGCTTGGTGGCCAATTCGAGATAGGTGGGAAGCGGTTGATCCGATTTGCTCGGCATCTTGAGCCACTGCAGCTTGCGGTTGTCGATGAGCTGGTGATCCTCACCGATCACGCACCCGTCCAATATCAGACGAATTGCTCCCAAATTACCGCCTGCGGTCTGGAGCGTGATGAACTTCTTGTCTTTGGGGAGGATGGGTGAGCGGAGGACACCATTGAGGCGGTCCGATAGCAGGTTCGTAAACACGCCGGCGGGGAAGATTGAAGTGATGACGTCGCCGCCTTCCGTGGCTACGGCAAAATCACCATCCTTCGAGCGGCCGGAACGGAAGCCCCAACCATCGCCGCTCCAACCGCTGGGGAGTCCAGCGCGGAGGTCCGCGAAGACCGTGAATTTTTCGGTGTTGAACTGCTCGCGGGTGGTTGATTCTTTCGTGTAGTTCTCCGCCAGGGCGCGCCACTCGCTCTCTCCAGGCTTACGCATCCAATGGATCGCCGGATACAGGGGGTCGCTCATATCGACCTTTGCGCGCTGCAGGAGTTCCTGAAGCTGGCCGATTCGGGCACGGTTCAAACCGGAGGCTGAATCGGCAACATCCCTCTCCCACGAGATAGCAGCGGCGAGGTGATTGCCAAGCCCTTCAGTTTCGCGGAGCCACGTGGAGACAAGCTCGAGGCGAATTTTTGATTTGAGACTGTCGAGCTGCTGGCGCGTGGCGCCAGCGGGACCCGTGAGATCCACTGTGCGCGTGACGGGACGCGAGCTATTCAGGATGCCGTAAAGAGCGTAGTAGTCCTCGGTGGGGATGGGATCGATCTTGTGATCGTGGCAGCGGGCGCAGGACACTGTGACGCC
>DASRHX010000510.1:0-3973 GCA_035650295.1 Bryobacteraceae bacterium
GAGTTGCACCTGGCGCTCGTGATCGGCGAACGCCTGCAGATCGACTATTGTCAGAACGGCGGTCTTCGCGGGCTGAATGATCTGCGTAGGCCTGCCATCGACGGCGCACACGGTGGTGCGCAGAATTTCATGGCGCTGGACCAGGGCATTGATCGCGGCTTCGAGCGCCGCGACGTTAAGTTCGCCGGCGATGTGAAGGGCCGTAGGCAGGTTGTATGCGCAATTACCCGGCTCCATTTGCTGTATGAACCAAAGCCGCTCCTGCGAATGAGAAAGCGGGATTGGCGCGTCAGGATTGCGCGCGGGAATTGCGGGAGCGCTGGAACCGGTTGGTCTCAGAGCCCCCTTGAGACGCTTTTCGAGCAGTTCCCGCTTGACGCGCGACAGTTCCGTCACTTGTGAATGACTCACCAGCTTGATTGTATCCATGGTTCCCCCACCTTAGTCTGAACGTTCATTCAGTCTTTGCGCTTCCTCCTCCGTAAGTTCGTTCAATTGCTGGATCAGCAGTTCCTCGATGCGCAATGCGAGGCCGGCGATCGTGGGCGCCTCAAAGATCGCCCGCATGGGCAACTCGACATCGAGCGCTTCGCGCACGCGCGAAATGACTTGCGTGATCTTGAGGGAATGCCCTCCCAGCTTGAAAAAATTGTCGTTCACACCCACCGATCGCAGGTCCAACACTTCGCACCAGATGTTGGCGAGCAGCTTCTCGATCTCGCTGGCGGGCTCTGCAAAAGGCGCATCGGCCTCGCGCGTGAGTTCCGGCTCGGGCAGGGCTTTGCGGTCGATCTTGCCATTGGCGGTGAGGGGAAAGGCGTTCAGCACCGTGTAGAGGCGCGGTACCATGTAGTCCGGAAGTTTTTGGTTGAGCCAATCGGTCAGCTCATTTGGCTGTGGCGGGCGGCCGTTCCGGGCGGTGATATACGCGGCAAGACGCTTGTCGCCGCGGCGATCATCACGAGCCATTACGACAGCTTCACGGACGGTCGGATGCTCGCGCAAAAGTTCTTCGATTTCGCCAAGTTCGATGCGGAAGCCGCGAATCTTGACCTGATGATCCATGCGGCCGAGAAACTCGATGTCGCCATTCGGCAGGTAGCGGACGAGGTCGCCGGTGCGATACATGCGCGCATCCGGATTGTCGCCGAAGGGATTGCGCACGAACCGTTCGGTGGTGAGGTCCGGCCGGTGGAGATAACCCCTGGCGAGCGCTTCCCCGCCGATAAAGAGTTCGCCAGGAACACCGACAGGCACCGGCAGGCCCTGGGGGCTAAGAATATATAATTTATTATTAGCCACTGGACGGCCGATAGTGGCGAGGCCGCCCGGTTTGCGCAGAGCATAAGTGGCATAAACCGTGTCCTCGGTGGGGCCATAAAGGTCATAGACCTTTTGGACTTTGGTTTCAGAGTAGATGCGATCGGCCAGTTGACGTGTGAGCGGTTCGCCGGCCAGATTGATCGCCTGCACGGAGGGAGGAACGCCCTGAAGCTCCAACAATTGGGTGATGGCCGAGGGCACCGTGTTTACCAGGCGCACGCCCATGAGGCCAGGCAATTCCAGCGCGTTCTCGGCAAGAATGACCTTTCCGCCCAGGCAAAGGGGAACAAACAGCTCGAATACCGAGAGGTCGAAGCAAACGGACGTAGAGGCGAGGACACCATCCAGTTCCTCAGTGCTATACACGGTTTTTGCCCAGCCAACCAGATTGACGGCGCTACGGTGCTCGACGGCAACGCCTTTGGGCCGGCCGGTCGAGCCTGAGGTGTAAATGACATAGGCCAGATGGTCCGGGGCGGACTGATGGATTGGTGGATTGCTGGATTGGTTGACGTCTTCTATGCAGAGGACATTCTGGGTGAAACGGTCGGCGAATTTGCGCTGTGTGAGAACGAGGGCGGCTTTGGAATCGCCGAGCATGAATTCGAGGCGTTCTTTCGGGTATGCAGGATCCAGTGGGACATATGCAGCGCCGGACTTGAGTATCCCAAGGATGCCGCTGACCAGGTCGAGACTGCGATCGAGGCAAATTCCAACCAGCTTCTCAGGGCGAGTACCCAGTTGAGTGAGGGCGGTGGCGATAGCGTCGGCACGGGCATTGAGTTCCCGGTAAGTCAGGCATTGATCGCCTTTGACGATCGCGACGGCCTGAGGGGTTTTGCGCACCTGGTCTTCGAAGAGAGAATGCAGGCACCGATCCCTCGGAACTTCGAGCGTGGTGTCGTTCCACACGGTGAGCACCTGATGTTCCTCGGATTCGGGAAGGATGGTCAACTCCCACAACTGCCGGTCAGGGTTTTCGATGACGCTCTCAAGCAGAGTTTGATACTGCGCGGCCATGCGGGCGATGGTGCCTGCTTCGAACAGGTCAGCCGCATATTCCATCCTTCCTTCGAAGCCTCCGTGCGTATCGTTCACTTCGAGGGTGAGATCGAAGCGGGATTGGCCGAAATCCAATTCGAAGGGCAGCCATGTCAACCCAGAGCCGGGCGTCTCCGGCAATGGGACATTAAGCTGAATGAACATGGTTTGGATGAGCGGCTGATAACTCGTGTCTCGCTCCGGCTGCAGTTCTTCCACGAGGCGGTCGAAGGGCACATCCTGATGCTCGTAAGCCTCTATCGTGACCTGGCGTATGCGTTGCAAGAGCCGCCGGAAAGTCATGTGAGACTCGATCCGCGTGCGCAATGGCAGCGTGTTGACGAAGAAGCCGACCAACGGCTCGAATTCCGGCCGGCTGCGGTTGGCAATGGCCGAGCCGGTGATGATGTCCTCGCGGCCCGTGTAACGAAACGCAAGGGTCTGAAACGCGGCGAGCAGAGTCATGAAGGTGGTGCACCCTTCCTTTTGAGCGAGAGTCTGGACACGTTCCGCGATCGAGCGCGGAATGACAAAACGGTGGCTTCCGCCGCGATGGGATTGAATCGCAGGGCGTGGATGGTCGGCCGGCCATTCGAAAACAGAGGGCGCTTGTGCCAACTGGTCTTTCCAGTAGGCGATTTGCCTTGCAAGGCCATCGGCTTCCGTGCGTTGTCGCACCGCGTAATCGCGATAACGCACGGCAAGCTCGGCGAAGGGCGAAGGCTGGCCTTTGCTGAAGCAATTGTACAGCGTGGCCAACTCACTCAGGATCACACCGAGGGACCATGCATCTGCCGCAATGTGATGGATCGTCAGCAACAGCACATTCTCCTCGGGCGCCAGTTGAACCAGGAGGGCACGAATCATCAAGTCCTCGCGCAGGTTGAAGGGCTTCTGCGCTTCGGGTATCAGTTCGCGATGCAGGTCATTCTCAGCGGCAACCGACACGATGCGCAAAGCGACTCGAGCAGGCGGATTGATCTGCTGGACTGGGGAATCCTCTACCGTGGGATAAGTGGTGCGCAGCACTTCGTGGCGCCGGACGATTTCGTCCAGGGCCTGCTGGAGCGCCTCCACGCGTAGAGCGCCTTTGAGGCGAATCGGTTGCGGGATATTGTAGACGGCACTGTTGGGTTGAAGCTGGTCGAGGAACCAAAGGCGCTGCTGGGCAAAAGACAAGGGCAGCGGTCCTTCATGTTCGATCGCGACCGACTGCGGAGCTTTCTGGTCCGAGGCGGCCAGGCCAGCAACGGTGGGATCATCAAAGAAGGCCTTTACGGACGGGGCGAGCCCCAGTTCGCATTCCATGCGGGAGATGATTTGCATGGCCTGCAAAGAATGCCCTCCGAGCTGGAAGAAGTTGTCCTTCGAGCCGACTCTGTCGAATCCCAGGACATCGCACCAGATAAGGGCGACTTTCCTTTCGAGGTCGCCGACTGGGGCAACGAACGGCTGCTCGAGGTCGGGTCGCGCAAACTCAGGGGCGGGAAGCGCGGCACGGTCCACCTTGCCGTTGGGCGTGACCGGGAATGCTTCGAGAGTGACCAGCGCTGCCGGCACCATGTAATCCGGAAGCTGGCTGCGGAGAAATTGAGCGAGGTCCTTCTTG
>DASRHX010000511.1:0-11254 GCA_035650295.1 Bryobacteraceae bacterium
ATCAGCGTGCTCCCGGTGGCAGTGGAATTTTGGAAGTCGTACCGTAAGAATTGATACACTACTTGCCGCGATGTGGGCAGTTGCGCTCATCCTGCTCTTGGCCATCTATCTCGCCGCGGCGGCCTATAAGGTAGTGCCCCCGGATTCGGTCGGCTTGATCGAGCGGATGGGCCGCCTCATGCCCGGTGTGCGCAAGCCGGGAGTCGTATTCATCCGTCCGTTTATCGAACGGCTGCTCGTGCTGCCCACGAAACGCTTTCCCCTCACCCTGCTGAGCGAGGCCGAACTGTTGGGCGGCATCCCTGTCAAACTGACCGTCGAAGCCTCGTGTGCGATTGTGGACGGAGTGAAATTCCACCAAAATGTGCCCGACGCCAGTCCTAGCGGCGGCAGCATCCCCGAACGAGTTTCCGGGTTTCTCGGGAGACTGTTGGAATCTGAAGGCCGCGCCCTGCTTCGCGACCATTCTCCAGCCGAGTGCCTCTCTGACTTGTGCGAAGTCTCCAGCCGTCTTTCAGGGCGACTGGACTGGCACACTCGGCACGTTGGCCTCGAAGTCTACAGTTTGAACATCACCGGATTCGACCTGCCTCGGAAAGAAATGGAACAAGTCCGGCTCCAGGCCGAAGCCAAGCGCGGTCGCGGCGACGATGGGCCACCGTCCTAAGGTTGCAAGGCTCCTACTCCCAACCTCCCTCATTGAGAAAACCGCACCACGCCCCATTTCTCGGGCACGTGCATATCGATTACGCCCTGCGGCGACCACACCCAGTTGTCCTCTTTCGTCCCCGGCACCTTTTCATACTTGCCGTCCTTCACAATCAACTGCCATTCCACTCGCGAGAAATTCACGCGCCAACTCTCGCCCGCCTTCGGCGGCGCCGCCGGCCGAGGACCGCGATTGAAGGCGGCCCAGGGAAACGCCATCTCGACCGTCCATCCTTTGTCGCGGTCGCTTGGATCGTTTATGGCGCCCTCGGCGCGCACCGCGGTCTTCATGCCCGGGATCTCCCAACTGTTGTCCGCCTTGCCACCAAACCGGTAGGGCTTCGGCAGGTAGAGATCCCACGTGGTATTCAACACGTTTATCTCAAATTCGAAGTAATGCAGCGTATCGCCGTCGGGATCGAAAAAGGCTTCGAAATCGTTCTGATGAAAGATGACCGAATCGTGGTCGCGATAGATTGCCCAGAGGTCGGGCTCCTCCATCTCGGCCGCGATGTAGAAGTAATTCTCGTCCCATGTCATTTTGGCGCGTGTCCGGAAACGCGGCTTCGGCTTGGCGTCGCCCTCGATGTCCAGGAAGTAGTCCGTCCACGCGGCCTTGGCCCACGCGGGCTCATCCAGCTTCCCGTCGATCGTGAGCGGCAGCGCGGCGAAGCGTGCTTCATATTGCTTCGGCGGCTGCGCGGCAAGACCGCCGGCCAACATCAACGCGGCGAGCCAACGCACTAAAGTACCCCCAACTCCAAAAGCGCCCGCTTCACCTGCACGTCCCGCTTCATTTCCACTTCGTCTCCTTTGTCGACGCCCACCGCCTGGTTGAGAATGTCCTGCTGCAACCGGCTGCGGATCCACTCGCGCTCACGCGACCATTCGTTCACGCCCGGTGAAACGTTGCGGCCGGAAAGGAAGCTCTGAAACTTGTCCAGCAACTCATTCGAAACCTCGAACCCGGCGGTGATGCCGGTATTCGACTTCACGTACTCTGTGGCAAAGGTCATGAACAGCGCGCTTAGATCGAGATACGCACGCAGCCGCGTCATACTCTCCCGCGGCACTTCGATGTCGGGCTTCAGTCCGCCCTCACCGTGCGTGGCGAGTTGGCCTTCGGCCAACACGCGCTGTATGAGCCGGCCTTTGGGGGTGAAATAGAACGCCGTGGTCAATGCCATTCCCGTGCCTTGCGACAAAGGGAAAATGCTTTGCACCAATCCTTTGCCGAACGTCCGAGTTCCGATCAGCTTGCCGCGGCCGTGGTCCTGCACGGCTCCGCCTAGAATTTCCGATGCACTCGCCGATTTTTCATCCACCAGAATTGCTAACGGAAATGAAAAAGGAGTGCCGCCCTCGGGCGTCTTCATGTCCTCGTTCGACTTCGCCCTGCCGCGCGTGGTCAACACCACCTGGCCTGGCTGAAGAAACAAGGCCGCGGCTTCCACCGCCGAGGATATGATACCGCCAGGATTGCCGCGCAGATCGAGCACAAGGGCTTTTAAATCTCGCCCGCCCAGTTTTTCCAAAGCCGCTTTCAGCTGCTTCGCTGTCTCCCCTTCGAAGCTCGTGATGCGCACATAGCCCACTTGCGGGCGAAGCAGAAACGCCCGGTCGACGCTCGGCGACTCCATCGCCTCCGGCTTCATGCGGAACTCGAGGAGGCGCGGCGAGGTCGTTCGCCGCACAATCAAGATCGCTTCGGAACGGCGGCTTTCGCTGAGCAGACCGATCAGTTGATCGGAGGTCAGCAAGTCCAAGCGGATGTTGTTCACCGCGACGATCTCATCGCCTGGCTGAAGACCCGCACGCGCCGATGGCGTACCCTCCAACGTCTGCAGAACGATCACGCGGCCGGGGAGAATACTCACCACGGTGCCAAACCCCTTCGTTTCTGAACGCTGCATGTCTCGCAACTGATCGAATTGGCCCGGCGTAAAAAACACCGAATGCGGATCGAGCTTGCGCAGCATTGCAGGAAGCGCGCCTTCATAAAAAGTGCGATTCGGATCGACCGGTTCGGCGGCGTTCTGTTCCACCAGTGAGTAGACGTTCGCCATGGCCTTGAGCGCCTGCTCAATCGGGTTCGGTTCCTCTTGCGCACGTAGCGCGGAAAGTCCGGCGGCGAACAATACGAATGCGGCCGCTCGCTTCACAGGATGCGCTTCCCCATGACGGACATCACCAATTCGACGGCCAACTCGGCGGTCCGGTTGGCTACATCGAGCACCGGATTCACTTCAACCACTTCAAAGCTCACCATGCGGTTGCTATCGCACACAAGTTCGAGCGCCAAGTGCGCCTCGCGATAGGTGATGCCGCCGCGGACCGGCGTACCCACGCCGGGCGCTTCCGCCGGATCCACACCGTCCATGTCGAAACTGAGATGAAAGCCCGCGGTGCCTTCGGAGGCAATGCGGATCGCCTCACTCATGACGTGAAGCAGCCCGCGTTCGTCGATCTGGCGCATCGTGAATGCGCGGACGCCCGAAGCCTTGACGTGCGGCTTCTCTAATTGGTCGACATCGCGAATACCCACGAGGGCCACGTTCCCAGGAAGAACTTTCGGCGAGAAGCCACACATCTTCACCAACTCGTCGGGCCCGATTCCAATGCAACTCGCAAGCGGCATCCCGTGCACGTTTCCCGAAGGACTCGTCTCCGGGGTATTCATGTCCGCGTGCGCGTCTACCCAAATCAGGCCGATCTTTTGTTTTTTCCTGCGAAAGTGCCGCGCGACGCCCGCAACCGTGCCCGCGGCTACCGAATGATCCCCGCCCAGCACCAGCGGAAACTGACCCGCGCCCAAAGCCGATTCGACCGCCTTGGACAAACGGGTGCAGGTCTTCGTGATTTCAGGAAGATAACGGGCGTTCTCCCGCCCTACCGGCCGGCTTTCGGCCTGTTCCACTTCGACGTTGCCCAGGTCGAACACTTCGTACCCGAGCGATTCCAGCCGCGCATTCAATCGCGCCACGCGAATCGCCGACGGCCCCATATCGACACCGCGCCGTCCGGCGCCCAAGTCCAAGGGCGCACCGATCACCGCGATCTGCGAGTGGCGCATAATTCCAGCTTAGCTGGGGTGGGGCACGGGAATTAACAGCCTTTTTGAGCCATCGTTCCTCTAGGTCACGCGCCAACTAAAGAGAGAACGAATTCATGCCTACTACCATTGTCCCTGTCACCATACAAACCGTGATGGCTTCCCAACGGGAAACTGCGGTAATGACCCTCGTTGCTGCGTTCGCCGCCGATCCAGTCGCGCGCTGGGCTTATCCCGATGCGTCGAGTTATTTCACCGGGTTTCCGTCGTTCACACGCGCCTTCGCGGGGCGAGCGTTCACACACAACACGGCCTTCGTCACGGAGAACGCGGCGGCGATGTGGTTGCCGCCGGGCGTGGAGCCGGACATTGATGCGCTCGTGGCTTGCATGCAGCAGACGGTGCCTCCGCCCAGGCAACCTGAATTGTTCGGCCTGATGGATCAGATGGCCCAGTTCCATCCCATCGAGCCGCACTGGTATCTGCCCATGATCGGAACCGACCCGGCGTGCCAGGGCATGGGGCTCGGCTCAGCTCTGCTTCGGCACTCCCTCGCCATGTGCGACCGCGACCAACTGCCCGCGTATCTCGAATCAAGCAGCCCGCGCAACATCTCGCTCTACGAGCGCCACGGTTTTGTTCGCACCGGCATCATCCAGTACGGATCTTCGCCTGAGATGACGGCGATGCTGCGGCGCCCGCGGTAGCGAGCATCAGGAGTTTTTGGCGCGCGTGAGGTTTGCGCCGATCCACCGGGCGAGACTGAGCGCGTCCAGCTCACCCGCGGCAACAGCCATCATTGCAGCGATTGCGTCAACCGGTTTGGCAGTCAGGGTGTAGCCGTTCATCTCCAAGAAGAGACCGATGGCGAGGAAGGCGATGCGCTTGTTGCCATCCACGAACGCATGGTTCTTCGCAAATCCGTGCCCGTAGGCCGCAGCGAGATCGGCGAGGGTGCACTCCGGCTGGTAGGCGTGGAGGTTTCTGGGCCGGGCGAGCTCTGAATCGAAGAGCCCCTCGTCGCGCATGCCGCTCGCGCCGCCAAACTAGGTGAGGCTCTCTTGGTGAAGCAGGAGCAGTGCCCGCTTATCGATCCACCGCGGTTCCGGGCGCATGGTCCGCGTCTACTTCGCTAGCGCTTTGAAAGTATCCCGATACTTTTTCATGAACCGGCGGCCGGCCTTAACCTGCGCCTCTACCTCCGGATCGTATGGAGTCAGCAGATAGCCATCCGGTGTTTCGACCGCGAAGAGCGTATCGCCCTTTCCCGACTTGAGGCGCGACAGCATCTCCTTCGGGATCACTACGCCGGTGGAGGTTCCAACGGTGGTTAATTTGAGAGAGATCATGGCGTGGCTCTTCTTATAGGCACTATAATCCCGAGCGCCACGACATTACGGCTTAGTCCGATACAGCATGCGCGGGAACGCGATCGTCTCGCGCAGATGGTCGATGCCGCAGATCCAGGTGACGACGCGCTCGATGCCCATGCCGAAGCCGGCGTGAGGGACGGCGCCGAAACGGCGGAGGTCGAGATACCACTCGAAGGCCTCACGCGGAAGGTTGTGTTCGGCGATTCGCTTCTCCAGCAGTTCGAGACTGTGGACGCGCTGGCCGCCGCCGACGATTTCGCCGTAGCCTTCGGGCGCGATAAAATCCACGCCAAGAGCCAGTTCGGGCCTCTCCGCGTCGCTCTCAAAGTAGAAGGCTTTAATCTGCTGGGGAAACTTTTCGACGATCACCGGTCGGTCATACTCTTCGCTGAGGAGGGTTTCGTCGGTGGCGCCGAAGTCGCCGCCCCACTCGATCTCACTGCCCTTCTTCTTGAGCAGTTCGACCGCGGCATCGTAGGTGATGCACGGGAACGGCGGCTTAATCGCTTCGAGCTTGGCGGCGTCGCGTTCGAGCGCGGCTAGTTCGGTTCGCTTGTTCGCAAGGACGCGATCGACGACAAAGCAGATGAGCTCTTCGGCCACTCGCTTCACGTCTTCGAGAGTGGCGTAAGCCATCTCCGGCTCGACCATCCAGAATTCGGTTAGATGCCGGCGGGTCTTCGACTTCTCGGCGCGGAAGGTAGGGCCGAAGCAGTAGACCTTGCCGAAGGCCATGGCGTTCGCCTCGTTGTAGAGCTGACCGGACTGCGTGAGATAGACCTTCTCGTCGTCGAAATAGTTGACCTCGAAAAGCGTGGTGGTGCCCTCGCAAGCGGCGGGCGTAAAGATGGGGCAATCGACGAGCAGAAAGCCGTTGGAGTCGAAGTAATCTCGGACGGCCTTGATCACCTCGGCTCGGATACGCAGTATGGCGTGCTGGCGGCGGCTGCGAATCCACAGGTGCCGATTGTCCATGAGGAAATCGACGCCATGGTCTTTCGGAGTGATCGGATAGGGGTGCTCTTCACTTACCCGCTGCACGATCTCAAAATCCTCCACGTCCATCTCGAACCCGCCGTGTGCGCGTTCTTCGGCGCGCACCTTACCGCGCACGATCAGCGACGATTCCTGCGTCAGGTGTTTCAGTGCTTCGAACTTCTCTTCCGGCAACTGGGCTTTCACGGCGACGCATTGAATCATGCCGCTGCCATCCCGCACTTGCGGGAAGGCGATCTTGCCCGACTTTCGCAGGTTGTACAACCAGCCGGCGATCTCCACGGATTCGCCTGCGTGCTTGCCGATGTCTTCAATACGAACTCGTGTCATGCGACCTCTTATTCTCGGTGGCCCAAATCAGCCAGGCGCTCTCGCACGTCGGCTGCCTTGTCGAGCAGCGGTTCCATTCCGGCTGCTTCGCGCAACTCCAGCAGCATCGGATATTGGCCGGGCCGCGACCTCAGTAGTTTCATTGCCTGCTTCCAGTCGATGGTCCCACCTTCAGCGAGGAACGGAAACAGGTGGATGTCGTTTGCACCGTCGTTGTCGTGAATGTGCGTGGAGCGGATGCGCTCTTTCATCAGGCCGAACTCGTGCTCGACGCCCACATGAATGTGCGCATGTCCAGTGTCGAAGCAGAAGCCGTTATCCAGGTGCGTGATGCTGAGGAAGTAGTTCAACCGCTCAGCGCTGGAAAGATGGTTGGGAATGTTCTCCAGCAGTACCTCGACACCCCGTTGCCCTGCGAACAGGTTCAACTCCTCCATCGAGCTGAAGGCCGCCTCCAATTTTCGCTCGTCGAATTCCTCGCCGCCGACGCCCAGATGCTGAATCGCGAAGTTGCAGGGAATCTGCTCGGCCACTTCGAGCGCCCGCTTGATTTCGTCCACGCTGGCAATGCGTTTGTACTTGTCTGTCTCGGCGATGTTGACCACAGCGTTCGGACCCGTGCGGCCCCACACTTCGTCGGTGTACATCGGCATATGCAGCGAATGCAGCTTCAACGGAGAATCGCGGAACCAGTGCCGCAGCTCGCCGACCTGCGCCGGATTGCGGTAATCCAAGTGCTGCCGGGCGCAAAAGATTTCCACTCGCTGGAATCCGGCGGCGTGGATCTTTTCGAGCATGACATTAGTCAGGCGGTGATTCACAAAGAGATGAGTGGACAGGGCAGGAATCATCGGTTAATGACCCGCCACTTTGCCGCGGCCACGGCCGTCGGTGCCGCCTTCGAGCCACTCGCCATTCAGTCGAATCGCCTCCACGACGGCGACGCTCTCAATCTGATCGACGGTGTGACCGCGTGCCTGCAGCAGGGCGATCGTGTCAGGTGAGAATCCTTTTTCGAGCATGAGTTTGTCCGGCAGCCATTGATGGTGTAACCGCGGTGCGTCGATCGCCTCCTGCACATTCATGCCGAAGTCGAGCACGTTCAGGATGACCTGCGTCACGCCCGTGATGATGCGCGATCCGCCCGGCGCGCCCACCACCAGATACGGCTTGCCGTCTTTGGCGATGATCGTCGGCGTCATCGAG
Source organism: Bryobacteraceae bacterium (assembly GCA_035650295.1). Lineage (GTDB taxonomy): Bacteria > Acidobacteriota > Terriglobia > Bryobacterales > Bryobacteraceae > JAFLBB01. The sequence goes on from DASRHX010000511.1 coordinate 7,666, forward strand.
GACAGCGGGCGCTTCTTCGGCGCGACGGCGTTCGATTCGCCCTGCACCAAGCCAAACATATTGGGCTCACCGGGCTTGGCGGCAAAGTCGTCCATCTCATTGTTTAGAAGGAAGCCGAGACCTGGAACCGTCACACCGCACCCAAAGCTGCCGTTGATCGTATAGGTCATGGAGACCGTGCTGCCTTCGGCGTCGACGATCGAGAAGTGCGTCGTTTCCGCGCTCTCGTAGTCTCGCGGAGTGCCGGGCTTGATTTCGACGCTCGTCGACGCGCGGGCTGGGTCAATCGAAGCGCGCAGCTTGTCGATGTAACGGGGATCGAGCAGACCCTTCGACGGCACGTTGAAGAAGTCCGGATCGCCCAGGAATTCACTACGGTCGGCATAATAGCGGCGCATCGCTTCAGCTTCCCAGTGAATCGTCTGCGCCGACTCGAAGCCCGTCTTTTCGTAACCGGTTCCGTCGAGTATCGCCAGTATTTGCAGCAGTCCCAAACCGCCCGAACTCGGCGGTGGCGCGGTGATGATCTCAAATCCCTTGTAGGAACCCAGTAGCGGTTTGCGCTCGACGGCTTCATACTGACGAAGATCCTCTTCCGTGATCAGGCCGCCATTCCGGCGCATCTCTTCGGCGAGGATGCGCGCCGTCTCTCCTTCATAGAATCCCTTCGCGCCATGGGCGGCAATGCGCCGCAGAGTCGTGGACAATTCAGGTTGATACAGACGCTCGCCTGGTTCGATGAACACGCCGTCACGTTGGAAGATCCGCCGGGATTCCGGGAACTTCGTCAACATCTTTGAATTGCGCATGCTGCGAGCCTGCCCGTAGCTGACCTCGTACCCATCGGCGGCGAGTCTGACGGCAGGTTGCACCAGTTCGGCCCACTCGCGCTTGCCGAATTTCCTGTGGGCCATTTCGAGGCCGCGCACCGTGCCGGGAACTCCAGCCGCGCGCCAGCCTTCAATCGAATCGCGGGTCGGCTTGCCATCGGGACCGAGGTACATGTCGCGGGTAGCGGCGAGTGGTGCCTTCTCGCGAAAATCAAAAAACGCCGTCTCGCCCGTGGCCTTGCGCAGCAGCAGGAACCCCCCGCCGCCGAGGTTGCCGGCGGTTGGATGCGTGACCGCTAGCGCCAACGCAACGCCCACGGCTGCGTCCACCGCATTCCCGCCGTTCTTCAGAATCGCCGCGCCCACGTCGGCTGCGTTCTGCTCCTGCGCCACCACCATGCCGTGGCGGAAGCGAACCGGCTCACGGGCAAATAGCAACCCACAGACCACCAACAGCGAAGCAAGGACGCGCATGAGTTTGATTTTAGCTCGCGCGCCTGCGCTTCCATTCAAATAACGCAATTCCAGCGGCAACTGAGACGTTCAGTGAGCTCAGCTGGCCCGCCAGCGGAATGCGCACGAGGAAGTCGCAATGCTTCCGAACCTGCTCGTGCAGCCCTTTGCCTTCGGCGCCCACCACGAGCACGCTTGGCGGCGTATACGTAACTTCGTCATAGGCCTGCTGGCCGCGCTCGTCGAGGCCGTAGATCCAAAAACCGGCCTCCTTCATCTGCTCGAGCGCGCGGTTGATGTTGCCTACGCGGGCCACGGGCAGATATTCGAGCGCCCCAGCGGCGGCCTTGGCTGCTGAGGGTGTGAGCCCGGCGGCACGCCGTTCAGGGATTACCAAACCACTCGCCCCGGCGGCGTGCGCCGACCTCGCCACGGCCCCCAAATTATGGGGATCCTCAATCCCATCGAGCACCACAAGCATCGAGGCTCCCGGCATGAGCTCCGCCAGGTCGCGCGTATCCGATTCCGCGCCGATTGCCACGACACCCTGGTGTACACCGCCGGCGGACAAACGGTCGAGGGTGGAGCGCTCCTCCCATCGCACCGGCACACGGTTCGTGCGGCACGCCGACAGAATGTCTTGCATCCTGTGGCCGCCTGCGCCCTTGGCCACATGCACCCGGTCGAGCGGCCGCCCCGCTTTCAAAGCCTCGGCAACGGCGTGAATTCCGATCAACGTGCGCATTCCGGTCGATGGTACCAAAGCAATTATGCGAGCCGTTATGATGAACACGTGAGCGCCCCGCCCGCCCGGATCACTGTCGCCCGCGTGCATCCCAATGATGTAAAGGACCGCCAAATCGTCGTGAGTCTTGATGGCGACCACATCGGTACGCTCATGTTCGGCAAGACCCTCACCCGGGAAGTCGCCCCGGGACCGCACCGGCTCAAAGCGCACAACACCCTGTTCTGGAAGAACCTCGACGTGGAGCTCCAGCCCGGCGAGCATGCGCGCTTTCAGGTTTTGAATCGTGCCGGCACCGGGACGCTGTCCTTATTGGGAGTACTCGGGGTCGGGCCGCTTTTTCTTACGTTTGAACGCGTCCCGGAGATCGAGTAAGCCCGCCGCATTGCCAGCAACGTCCCCTAGCCTTATAATGGGAAAGCTGCCCTAGAGTACAAGCGGGTGTCCGCTTAGTGCATGCTGGCTTCTGGTAGGTTTCCATGATCATTTTATTGACGATCGTCCACGTGATTGTGTGCCTGTTTCTGATCATCGTGGTGCTGCTCCAAAGCGGCAAAGCGGCCGATCTCGCGGGCGCATTCGGCGGCATGGGCTCGCAAACAGCGTTTGGCCCGCGCGGCGCGGCCACCGTGCTTTCCAAGGCGACCACCATCGCGGCGGCCCTCTTTATGATTACTTCGTTGTCGCTGTCGGTGCTCGCTTCCCGAAATACGGGATCGGTTTCGACCATTCTTGATAAGCCGGTGCAGACCCTGCCGACGCCGAAGAATCCCAATGAAGGTAAGCCGAGCGTGACGATTACGCCCGAGGGTGGCGGCAAAGGTGTGACCGTACCGCTTCCCCCCGAAGCGCCGAAACCAACCGGCGAAGCTAAGCCGGGCGAGGCCAAGGGTGATGCCGGCAAGAGTGCCGAGCCAAAGAAGAAGTAAGTTTTGACGAGTTTGCGGAGATGGCGGAATTGGCAGACGCACTAGCTTGAGGTGCTAGCGGGAGCAATCTCGTGCAGGTTCAAGTCCTGTTCTCCGCACCATTTTTTAGAGAGTTACGGCCACCCCTAGGGGGTGGTCGTTCTGTTTTCTGTGCGCGTTGTTCTTGGTCCACCGCGATTCGCCGTGCGAGTGACTGCGGACGCTCCTTTCGGAGTTGATCACGTCGAGCTCATCTTGATGATGTCGCGCGGAGGCCCGGGTATTGTTCGCTTGCATAAACCTCCCCGAGGCTCAGTAGGCGAGGCTTCCTTTGGATTCACCTATGGGGGGGAACTGGCTCCAAGCCGCACCCCTATCAAGTAAGGCGAGATTCGGAGGGAAAATTCGCAAGAAAAAGCGCCCTCGGACTCAGGACCCCCGGACCACCACCGGAATCACCAGCCGGTTGACCGCGTTGGCCGAGGACGCCTCCATTCGAAGCAGGCCGGGAGCGCCCCCCTGCATCCAGATGGTCGCCTTCCCGTTGGCGTCGCTGAGGGCGTCGCCGCCGGCTGTGCTGTCGAGGGCGCGAAAGCGCACCAGGATGTTGGGCACGCCCGCGCTCTGCCGCCGCACCATCACACTCAGCGTGG
>DASRHX010000512.1:0-8664 GCA_035650295.1 Bryobacteraceae bacterium
AGGCCTGCGCGGCCCGGCCATTCAGATCCCAAACCACTTCGCCTTTGCGCAGCGTAAGTTCGGCGGCCAGCATCTGATCGCCCATCTTCCGGGCGCCCGCCGAATCCGTCAAGCCAAACTTCCCACGGTCCAAGCGCAAAACCGCGACGTCGGCCTCCGCGCCCACATCGAGCGAGCCCAGTTCCGGGTGCTTCACCTCTAGCGCCGGGTTGATCGTCGACATCCGGATCACGTCCTCAATTGACGACCCTAGCGCCAGAATCTTCGACATCGACTGCAGCATGTCCTTCATGCCGCCGTTCATGCTCCCCTTATGTAGGTCCGTGGAAATCGAATCCGGGTAAAACTTCGCCGCATAGGCCGGCACCGCCACCCACCAATAGAAACTCCCCGCGCCAAATCCGATGTCGAAGTAAATTCCCCGCTTCCGCCCCGCCTCCATCGCCGGGTTGAGTTGGTTGTTCTCCATCACCTCGCGCCGGTTACCGGAAAAGCAATGCGTGTAGATGTCGCCCTTGCGCAGTTTGTCCCGCAGCAATCCGTCCAGGTTCCGCTCCGCCGTGATGAACCCGAAATCCACCATCACCGGCCGTTCCGTCTGCCGCGACGCCTCCACGGCGCTGTCGATCGACGCCCAACCCGGCCCCGCGTAGTGCGCGCTCTTGAATCCCACGACGACATCCGGGTTCGCCTTGGCCAGCTTCACGACTCCCGCTGTATCCAACTCCTCGACTTTGTCTTCGTTTCCCGTCGCTGTCATCCCGTTGCGTGAGATGTTCAGGAAGGCGAGGATCCGCGTCTTCGCTTTGCGGATCACATGATCGCGAAAGTCCTCGAAGTTCGCCGAGCCCGACGTGCCTGCATCCACCATCGTCGTTACACCCGAACGGAACGAAAACGCGTCGGGCCACACCGAATTCGCCCGCCCCGCCGTCGCCGTCACCGGTGTCGCCTCGTACACATGCACGTGAATATCGATCAGCCCTGGCGTGACATACAACCCCGCCACATCGGCGACCTTTTTCGCCTGGGAGGCCGGAATGTTCTCGGCCACCCGCGCGATCTTCGTTCCGGTCACCGCCACATCCATCGGCTTACTGATGTTGCTCTTCGGATCGATGACATGGCCGCCCTTCAACAGCAGGTCGTACGTCTGCCCCTGAGCTACTGCTACGCCCCAGAAAACCACCAACCCAAGTAGTGTCTTCATCTGTGTCCATCCGTCTCCATCTGTGGCTAAAATGCGCTATGCCAAAATTCCCTTGACCACTTCCCCATGCACATCCGTCAGCCGGAAATCCCTTCCTGCATACCGATAAGTTAACCGCGTATGATCCAACCCCAGTAAGTGCAAAATCGTCGCGTGCAAATCGTGGAAGTGAACCTTCTTATCCACCGAATAATAGCCGTAATCGTCGGTCGCTCCGTACGACAACCCCGGCTTCACACCGCCGCCCGCCATCCAAATCGTGAACGCCTCTGGATTATGATCGCGCCCGTCGGAGGCCTGCGCCGTCGGTGTACGGCCAAATTCGCCGCCCCACAGGACCAGCGTGTCCTCCAACAATCCCCGCGCTTTCAAATCCGTCAGTAGCGCCGTAATCGGCTGGTCTACTTCCGCTGCGTTCTGCTCATGGTCACGCTTCAACTGCGTGTGCTGGTCCCACTTGTAGGTGTGGCTCACCTGCACAAAGCGGACCCCCCTTTCCGAAAATCGCCGCGCCATCAAACACTGTCGCCCGAAGTCTTCCGTGATCGGGTTGTCCAGCCCGTACATCTTCCGCGTCGCTTCCGATTCGCCGCTAATATCTTGCAAGTCCGGCGCTTCGGCCTGCATTCGGAACGCCAACTCGAACGACTCGATTCGCCCCTCCAGCGCATGATCCGGGCCCGTCGACTCCAGCTGTTTCCGGTTCAGCACCTGCGTGTAGTCGATCTCCATTCGCTGAATCTCGCGCGGGGTTTCCTTATTCGTGATAAACGGAATTTTCGCCTCACGCGCGGCAATGCCTACCGATCCAATCGCCGTCCCCGCATACGGCGCTGGCAAAAATGCCGACCCGAAGTTGTTCGCCCCGCCATGGCTTTGTGTCGGGCAAATCGTCAGGAAGCCCGGCATCGACGAATTCTCGCTGCCCAGGCCGTAGGTGATCCACGAACCCATCGCCGGCCGGATAAATGTGTCCGAGCCCGTGTGCAGTTCCAGCAGCGCGCCACCATGCCGCGAGTTCGATCCCCACATCGATTTGATGAAACAGATATCGTCCACCTTCGTCGCCAGCTTCGGGAACAGATCGCTCACCCACGCCCCGCTCTGCCCATACTGCTTGAATCCCCACGGCGACTGCAGCAAATTGAACGTCTCGCTCGACACCACCTTCGGGCGCGCGAACGGCAGCGGCTTTCCGTGGTCGCGCTTCAACAGCGGTTTGTAGTCGAACGTGTCCACCTGCGACGGCCCGCCGTGCATGAACAGAAAGATTACCCGCTTGGCCCGGGCAGGGAAGTGCGGCGCCTTCACCGCCAGCGGATCCGCGCTCGCCGCCCGTGCTTGCTCCTGTCCGATCAGCCCGGCCAGCGCCAGGCCGCCAAAGCCCGCGCTCGACACGCGCAACAAATCGCGCCGCGAAAGTGTCTGGTTGAGGTAAGCATTCCAGTGCGGGTTCATATTAGTTCAAGTAGACAAACTCGTTCGATGCCAACAGCGACTTACAAAAGCTCTGCCAAGCCTTCGTCCGATCGCCCTTCCATTCTTTCTCAATTCGCGCCACGAATGTGAGCCCCTGGTCGATTTCCTGCGGCGTCGGCGGACGTGAGAGCGCCCGCTCATAGGCCTCGCGAATGCGCTGGTCGTCGGTCAGGCCCGTCTGGCTCAACAGGCTCTCTGCCATCTTCAACGAATGCTTCAGCATCACCGAGCTGTTCATCATGAACAATGCTTGCGGCGCCACCACAGTCGAATCGCGATCCCCATTCGACATCGTCGGGTCCGGCAAATCGAATGCCTGAAACACTTCGTACAGCGAGCTGCGCACCACGGGCACATACACGGAGCGAATGGGCCGGTCGTAATCCACGCTTCCGCCGCGCGCAGTGTTCGCCACATACTGCCGGTCTTTATAAGTCAACAGACTCCCGCCCATATCGAACGTCAACGCGCCCGATGCCCGCATGATGCCGTCTCGAATTTCCTCGGCTTCCAACCGCCGCCTCGGCATGCGCCACAACAGCGAATTCTCCGGATCCACCTCCGCCGCCTTCGCATCCAGATCGCTGCTCATCTGATACACGCTCGACAGCATCATCGTGCGATGCATCTTCTTGACCGACCATCCCTCCTCGACGAACCGCAGCGCCAGCCAATCGAGCAGCGCCTGATTCGTGGGCGGCGCGCCCAAGCGCCCGAAGTTGTCGACACTTGGCACAATACCGCGCCCAAAATGCCCGCGCCAAATGCGGTTCACCATCACGCGGCTCGTTAACGGATGATCTTTTGACGTCATCCACTGCGCCAACTGCAGCCGCCCGCTCTCATTCGCTCCTAGCGCAACGTCCGCGCCGCCGGGAATCACGGACAAAAAGTGCCGCGGTGTTTGCTCGCCCAATGTCCAATGGCTACCGCGAATGTGAATGGGTATGTCCTCTATCTTGTCCCCTTCGCGAACGCCCATCGCGCGGGGAAAATCCGGCGTCGCCGCCTCGAGCGCCTTCGCCTCCTCGTCCAGTCCGCCGAGCGTCTCCCGGACCGGCGCCGCGTAATAACGCCGCGCATCCTCTGGCGCTCGGAATGGCCCGAACTTCTCTTTCAGGAATTCCGCGAGCGCCTTGATTCCCGCGTCCTCACTCTTGTCCCCCTCGGCCACGGCACGCCGGAATAACTCGTCGTACTTCGCCGCCAATGCCTCAGGCGTTGCGAAACTTAGCCCCGCGAACAGCGCCTTCACTGGCGTCGCCCAGGCATCGATCGGCGCGCTCGTTCCCTGAATCTCCCACGCATACAGCACCGATGCCGCCGCGCCATTCGAGCGCTTCAAATGCTCGACCATCTGCTCCAGGAATCCCGGATTCACTCCATACTTCGCCGCTACCTGCACGATGTTCAACGGCGCGCGCTGTAGCGTATTCGCCACAATCATCAGCTTTGAGAAGTATGGAAACCGCGAGGCATGCTCCAGTCGGATCACGTTTTCGCCCGCCTTCAACGGCACGATCGCCACATACGACCAGCCATCCACCTCCGGCGACGCGGCCCGGTTCTGAATCGGCGGCGCGCCCCGCTTCATCCACACGCCGTTCACGTAGACATCGGCCGTGCCCGCGCCTTTCTCTTGATCAAGCACGTCCAACTGATACTCGCCTGCCTTGTCTACCATCACTTTGTACTCGGCATAGAACGGGCCCTTCGCATCCTTCTCCGTGTTCGCCTTCTTACGCTCCAGCTTTTTCGGTACGTTTCCCGCCGCAAACGATCCCGCCTCGATCACCATCGCGTTGGCCGCAGTCTCAAGCGGCGCAACTTGCACCAGCTCATCGCGCTGGACATGCGCTGCCGCCAGCAGATACGCGCCCACACGATTCACAGCCTCGGCCACCAGCTTCCTGTTTTCCTCTTTGGTGATCGCGCCGATCTCCTTGCGCTTGGCTTCCACTTTCGCTTCGTGAGCCGCCAGCCGCTCCCTGTCCTCCTTCGGCGCCAGCACATACTCATGCCACTTGGCGACCACCTTGAAGTTCTCCATCGTCTTCGAGCTTTTGAAAATGCCAGCCAGCGCGTAGTAATCCTTCGTTGGAATCGGATCGAACTTGTGGTCGTGGCATCGCGCGCAGCCCACCGTCAGACCCATGAATGCCCGCGCCGTCGTATCGAGCTGTTCATCGACGATGTCCATCTGCATCTTTACCGGATCGTCCTCGGCTAGCATCTTCGCGCCCAGCGACAGGAAACCCGTGGCCGTCCAGCGCTCAAACGTCGTGTTCAAGTCATCCGTCACCGGCAGCAGATCACCCGCGATTTGTTCTCGCACAAATTGGTCGAACGGCTTGTCCTTATTGAATGCAGCGATCACATAGTCCCGGTATCGAAAAGCATTCTTATAGACCAGGTTTTCATCGAGGCCGTTCGAATCCGCATACCGCGCCACATCCAGCCAGTGCCGCCCCCAGCGCTCGCCATAACGCGGCGAAGCCAACAGCCGGTCCACCAGCTTCGCGAACGCACCCGGCGCACTATCTTCTAGAAACGCTTTCACTTCATCCGGAGTCGGCGGCAGACCCGTTAAATCGTAAGTCGCCCGCCGGATCAGCGTGCGCTTATCGGCGGCCTTCGCCGGAGCGAGTCCTTTCGCCTCCAGCGCCGCCAGCACGAATGCGTCAACCGGCGACTTCACCCACGCCTTATTCTTCACCTCGGGAACTTTCGGTTCCAGCGGCGCCACGAACGCCCAAAACTTCGTCGCCGTCCCAGGTGCAGCCGTGCTCGTCGCCGCTTCGCCCCACGGCGCGCCCATATTGATCCACTTCGCAAGCACCGCCGCATCCGGCTCTTTCATCTTCGGAGCCGGCGGCATCTTCAATGCCCCCGCCGTGTGCAGCACCGCCTTCATCAACAGGCTCTCTGCCGCGTTCCCCGGCACGATCGCCGCGCCCCGGCTGCCGCCCTTCAAGGCCATCTCCCGCGTGTCCAGACGCAGGTTGCCCATGACAGGTTGGCTCGTCGCCGAATGGCAACCCAGACACTGCTTTGCCAATAACGGCCGCACGCTCTTCTCGAAGAACGCAGGCCCATCCTCCTGCGCCGTTAGCGGTAAAACCACCAGCAGAATGAAAAGGAAACGCACTCCCGGCATCAACCGGATCGTATCATGAGCGAGGCCCCAAGCCGAGGTGCGACCTTCAGAGAGGGCTGCTACTTCACTACCCTCACCTGTATCTTCCGAAACTCAATCTTCTGGTCCAACTGGCACTGGAATCCAATCACCCCTTCTTTGTGCTTCCCATCGGTCGCATCCAGCACCCTTTGGCCATTCAACAGAACAGTGAAATGATCGCCCTTCGCCGTAATGTCGAATTGGTTCCACTCGCCGCCCTTGATCTTTGCCGGCCCCGCCTTCACCGACCCAACCAGGCTCCCCGTCAAGTAGCCCGCCGGCTGGTAATCCCAAATTTGCAACTCATACCCCGTCACATGCGGCTGCCCCGCTTCCTGCGATCGCAGGAACACGCCGCTATTCACCTTCTCGGCGCCACGAAATTCCAACTTCAACTGGAAGTCCGAAAAGTGCTCCTTCGAGCTCAACCAGCTCGGTTTCGTCCCGCCGCAGACAATCGCCCCGTCCTTCACCGTCCAGTCGCCTTTGCTCTCGGGCGCAAACGTCGGACGCCCCTCCCAACCGTTCAGAGTCTTTCCATCGAACAGGTTTTTCCATCCGTCTTGCGCCGCGCCTACCCCGCCGCACAGCAGCCCAAATAGTCCAACCGTAATGAGTCGCATCGGCCACGTATCGTATCAGAAATAGTAGACTCAGCTTTCCATGTTGCTCCGGCACAGCGCCGCACTCCTAGCAGTCGCCGCAATGGCGTTCGCGCAGCCGCCTGGTGGCACTACGCTCTCCCAGCCCGCGGCGCGCTTCACACGATCCGACAAGCCTTACGCAATCCTCAAGCGCGGCCCCATCGAGATCGTCGTCGTCACCAACGACGCGGTCGACGACACTGTCCTGCCGTCTCATCGCGCCGGTTACAGCGGCGTCGCTGTCCTGCGCCACAAGCACCGCGCCGAAAATCTGTTTGTGCCCGGCATCGCCGGACTGAACTTTGAACACATCCTTGACGGCACCGCCCACGCTGACCGCAAGACTCAGTTCGAGCCGCGCAACTGGCCCATGGAACTGCGCCTCATCAACCGCCACGCCGTCGAACTTTGCCAGACGCCCACCTTCTACCACGCTTTGGAAAGCTGCCAACGCTACGAACTGTTGCGTGACGGAACCATCCAACTCACCATCGAAGTCTCCGCGCGCAAAGCATCCTTCCGCCGCGGCTACGTCGGCCTGTTCTGGGCGAGCTACATTCACAAGCCGGAATCGCTCGACATTCACTTCCGCGGCGCCCCTGCCGCGCAGCCCGACCCGCGCCAATCGAGGTGGATTCGCGGCGTCACGCCAGCGCACGGCGTCTTGTCCACTCACCCCGCGCTCGACGACTCCCGCGTCTTCCCGCACGACGAACCATTCCCTCTGACCCTCGTCCACAGCCTCTCGGAATACCGCTATACCGAACCCTGGTACTTTGGCGTCAGCCGCGGCATGGCCTTTGTTCAAATGTTCCGCCCCAAGGATCGCGTCCGCATCACCCAGTCGCCCTCTGGCGGCGGCCAAGGCAATCCCGCCTGGGATTTTCAGTTCTACGTTCCCGACTACGAACCGGATCGCGTGTACCAATTCGTCATGCGCGCCGCCTACCTGCCCTTCCAATCGCCCGAACAAATCGAAAGAGTCACGCGCAAACATCGCGCCGCGCTTGCTCGTTAGTATGCGGACCCACTACCGCATCACCGAAGGTGGCGGCAAACTCCGCATCACTCAGCGCAACGGCCTGCTCTGGATCGTCGGACTCCCATTCCTCGCCGCGGCCGCGTACCTCCTGTACCTCGCCGGAATTATCGTCGTCTCGCACGCCCGCCACGGAACCTTCGGCGTGCCGCGCGGATACCTGCCCATGGTCGCGCTCCTTCTCGCCGTTGCCGCCCTGTTTGCCTGGCCGGGCACGCGCTTCACGCTGCGGCGGAATTGGGTTGACCTTGACCGCGAGGCCCGCGAGGTTTGTGCCGTCACTTCCTACCTGATACTCCACTTCCGACGCAGCTCAGCATTGTCCGATTACCGCGGCATTCGTGCCGTCCTGCGCCTGCAAGCCGGCCATCAGAAGATCGGATACGGCGGACGCGCAACTCCGGGCAGCTCTTTCTACGCGGCAATTCTCGAGAATGCCGTCGACCCAGCAAGCGAAGTGATGCTCGCCCATACACCCGAACGCGACGATGCCATTACGCTGGGGCGCCGCACGTCGGACTATCTCGGTCTGCCCTTTGACGACGCGACCGGACAGATGGAACGGCAGACACAGCCGCTCTAATCGCACACGCCTACAATCAATTGACCAGTGGCTTCTCTACATGCTCAACCACCAAAAATTCCCGAGGCGCCTGTGACGGAACCAGCTTCAAACCGTACTGCTGCTGGATCGCTTCAAGGATCGGGGGACGAGTAGTCCCTCCTGCGCCCTTCAGCTCAGCCAACTCACGCATGCCGGGGGTGTTTTCATCCGGTTGGAACTCGAGATGGAAGTCGAATCTACCCGCGATGCCGGTGGCATCAATGACAGGACGCCCCACTGCCCAACTCAGGACCTTGGCGAAATCATGCAAGGTTACCCCCTGCGCTACCGTCGCGGGTACGGGTCCTACCGCCGGCGAAATTCCAACAAAGAAGCTGCAGCGCTTCGCGCCGGACGTTTCGTGCATTGCCAGGGACCGGGAAAAGTCGACAGGAGTACAACTCCCTTCCTGGAAGGCACGCAACCGTGGCTCATTTTCGGACGCGACAAGCGCATACGCCGGCGACTCCCTCGTCTCGTTCCGCAACTTCAGCTTCAACTTGTCTTCCA
>DASRHX010000513.1:0-2099 GCA_035650295.1 Bryobacteraceae bacterium
CTGCTCTCCCAGGTGCGCGACTATCAACTGCTGTTGCTCGTCACCGCGCTCACCGGTTTCACGGCGGAATTGTATCGGCCCGCTTCCAGCGCGCTGCTGGCGGATCTCGTGCCTCCGGAGCAGCGCGTCACCGCATACTCCGCGTATCGACTGGCGTTGAACGCAGGGTGGGCATTCGGTCCCGCCACGGCAGGCTTTCTGACCGAGTATTCATTTTTCTGGCTGTTTGTGGGGGATGCGATCACCTCGGCGCTCTTCGGCATCGTTGCCTTGTTCCTGTTGCCTCATGGCTTGCGCGCGGCGGACCGCGCCACGGGCTGGCCGCAAGCCCTGGCGTCCATTCGCCGCAATCCGCTTTTTCTCCAGGCGATTGCCGCATCGCTCGTCATCGCGCCGGTGATGTACCAAATGGCGTCGACCTTCGGATTGCACGTGAAGAGCTGCCAATTTCCCGCGTGGGTTTATGGCGTGCTCATTTCCGGCAACGGCGTGCTCGTCGTTTTGTTCGAGCTTCCGCTTACCCGCATCACCAGCAGATTCCCGCCGCGGCGGATTCTTGCGCTCGGTTACGTCCTGCTGGGGCTTGGCTTCGCCATGAACGCGTTTTCCACGACCCTCCCGCTGCTCGCGCTGGTCGTGATCACGTTCACCCTTGGCGAGATGGTCTGCATGCCCGTCTCCGCGGCTTACATGGCAAATCTCGCGCCCTCAACCATGCGCGGGCGCTACATGGGCGTGTACGGATTCTCCTGGGCGATGGCCATCGTGTGCGGGCCCCTCATCGGGATGACGCTCTTCAGCCTCAATCCTGTGTGGCTCTGGAGCGTCTGCGGCGTGCTGGGACTCGCCGCCGCACTCATCATCAGCCTGAAAGCGGCGCCTCAACTGGCTCCTGCCACTCACCCCGGTATTCCTCCGCAAGGATGAAGCGCACGTGGCACGACATCTTGCATGTTTTTGCTTTACCTCCGGAGGCCAGTGACCTTGAATCAGGCCTCGACCCAAGACGCGACCTCAACCTTGTCAGGTTGTTATGAAAAACTACATCCCCAGCCTTCTCGCCGGTTTGCTCACGAGCACTGTCACCCTCTTCGCGGCCGGACCTTACGATCCTGACCAATGGCCTTCGGTGGCTGACCCGACCAAAATCGTTCATTTTGTCAGCACAGACAATACGTTCACTCCGCTCGGCGATAGCTGGACTCCCACCCTCTTGATTCTCTCCGGCGGTGACCAGCAAACGGCGCCGGTCACTCTGCGGACCCGAGTAGGTCTCAAGGTGCAGGGCAATTATCTCAATACCGCCGACAGTGGCTACACCGAGTGGGCCGACAACGAAACCATCGACATCCTGATGCAGGTGTACGGGGACGACGCGATCCTGAGCGGCGCCGGCCAACCGCGTAACTTCAATTTCCTGCTGGGGACACTCCCCGAACTGAGTGCCCCGAACGGCGGGCAGATTCCGCTGGCGGCAAAAAACCAAAAGTGGAATTGGGTCTTGTTCCGCGTCTCCAATGGCACCCGCGCTTCCGACGGGACGCGGTTCGTCGGCTCCATTCCTGCCAACGCCCAGGGAGCTTTCCAGTTTGGCGGCGTCAACGGCGGCACGATTCGCGCCGAAGGCGTCCCGAACCTCACCGTCCGCGTGGTTGCCTTCGGCGAGCAGGGCGCGTTCGGCGAACCGTCGGATTACATGGATTTCGAGCCGCCGGACACCTGCGAGCCGGAGCCGATCACCAACCATGCCTTCCTCGACCTGCAGAACACCAACGCCCATCACATGGTCGTCCTCAACGAGGGCGATCAAACGACAGAAATCGTCACCGACGCGGGAATACCGTTCGAAGACCAGCGCCGCGCCGTTCGCGCCCTGGGTCAGTACATGAACTTCGCTGTTACGAACAATTTCCTTGGCCTGCCTTGCAACACGCCGCGCGCGATGAAAATCTGCGTTGAGTTTTATGATGACCCGGCGCTGACGGGTTCGCGGTTCGGCCCGGACGCATATGCCACCGATGCGACCGGCAGCGTGGGGTTCGTGCCGGCAGACCGGCTGTACACTCTGCGTGGCTCCGGCGAGTGGAAGAAGATTGCCT
>DASRHX010000514.1:0-6680 GCA_035650295.1 Bryobacteraceae bacterium
TGGCGGCCGACAGTATGTTGCATTCGCGGCGGGTCCAAATATCCTCTGCTTCGGCTTGCCGTGAACCGTGGCCTGATGAACGGGAATCGTCCGGATATCGGAAACTGCCGCCTTTCGTCAAACCGGATGCGGCGATTCTAAGGATAGCCACAATTGTCCACTGCCATGTAATACAACAGACCGTGCTAATACCCCTTCGCCTTTTCCCGAAGCTTTCGCTCTCGGCCCGTCAGTCAGTTGATCGAACAGATCAATCCCATTCTGCGGGGCTGGGTACACTACTTCGCGATCGGACATTCGAGCCGGTGCTTCGGGTACATCCGAGACCGGGTAGAAAAGAAGATTCGGCGCCATCTGGCCCGAGCCGCTCAGCGCCCGGGCTTCGGATGGAATACCAAGGGGATTGCGCTAAAGAACCGGATCGCCGATCTGATGCGGACGGTCTACGGTCTGGCCTCGTTGCGTAGCGGGATGAACGATCCTGTTACATTACCGTGGAAGGACAGGGAGACGACGTGGAGTATATCGATGCGCACAGCCATATCTGGGCCAGTCAGCCTGACGCAGCGCCCAGGGAGTTCACCGCAGATCAGCTTCTTCGGCACGCGCTGCCGCGCATGGTCACACGCACCGTCCTGATCCAGATGAGCTATTACCGCTTCGACAATACATACATGCTCGCGGCGATGCGGCGTTACGCCGGTGTCTTTTCCGGAGTGGCTGTCGTGGACACCTCATCCAGCCAACTGGTAGGCGAGATCCGCAAGCTGGCGGGCATGGGCGTGCGTGGCTTCCGCATTCAGCCGATGGGCCAACCCTCAGCGTGGCTCGACACTCCCGGTATGACTGCGATGTGGAAGACCTGTGCAACCGAAGGGCTCGCAGTATGTCCGTTAGTGAACGCGGATGCGCTCCCCTCGATCGATCGCATGTGCGGCAAGATTCCTGATGCGCGAGTGGTAATTGATCATCTTGCGCGCATCGGCATCGATGGTCAGATTCGCGACCGCGACGTTCAACTGCTGTGCGATCTGGCCAAACACAAGAACGTTCACGTGAAGGCATCGGCTTTCTACGCGCTCGGAGCGAAGCGCTATCCCTACACTGATCTGTCGCCGCTCATCGAGCGCGTGGTGAAGGCGTATACTCCGGTGCGCGTGATGTGGGCAACCGACTGTCCCTATCAAGTGGAAGATGGCCACACCTACGCCGGCTCGCTGGAACTCGTGCGCGACCGCCTGCCGTTTCTCAGCGCGGCGGACAAGGAGTGGATCCTCCGCCGCACCGCGGCCAAGGTCTTCTTCAATGAACGCTAAACCCTCGCCGTTGACGATGGATCTGAGCGGCGCATACGATGGATGTTCAATTCCAAGAACCGTGCGAACACTTTGTCTCGGACTTCTCGTCAGCCTGGGCTTGTCCGCTGCCGATCAGGCAGAACTCTTCGAGAAGAAGGTACGTCCGATCTTCGCTGCCAAGTGCCAAGGGTGCCACTCGGGCGCGTCCGCCAAGGCAGGGTTGGACCTCAGTTCGGGCACGGGTTTTCGTCGAGGGACCGACTCCGGCCCGGTGCTGGATTCCAGCCAGCCTGACGAGAGCCGCTTACTGAAGGCCGTCGGCTACCTGGATCGCGTGAAGATGCCACCGGCAGGAAAGCTCGCCGACGCCGAAATAACATCGATACAGGAGTGGGTTCGGAGCGGGGCCCCGTGGCCAGGCGTCGATTCGGCAACCTCCGCCGCGCCTAGACAAGCTGGCTATTCGCGTGCGCTGCGGGAATTCTGGTCCTTCCGCCCGGTCCAGAAAGCCACCCCGCCGGCCGTGAATAACCCCGCGTGGGCGCGAAACGAAATCGACCCGTTCCTCCATTCCAAGCTGGAGGAGCAGGGCCTGGGGCCCGCGCCTGAAGCGGACAAAGCCACCCTGCTTCGCCGCGCCACGTTCGATCTCATCGGCCTTCCGCCCACTGAATCCGAGATCCGCGCATTTCTGGCCGACGAATCGCCCACGGCGTTTGAACGCGTCGTCGACCGTCTTCTCAGCTCCCCGCGCTATGGCGAGAAGTGGGGCCGCCACTGGCTCGACGTGTCACGGTATGCGGATTCCACGGGTGCCGACGAAGATCATCGCTATCCTTACGCCTGGCGCTATCGCGACTACGTCATTAACGCTTTCAATGAGGATATTCCGTACGACCGGTTCGTCCGGGAACAGATTGCTGGAGACCTGCTGCCCTCTGCCGATGGCAAGGAAGTGAACGTGCGTGGCATCGTTGCCACCGGTTTCCTCGCGCTCGGCCCAAAGCTCATCGCCGAGCAGGACAAGGTGAAGATGCTCTACGACATCATCGACGAACAGATCGAAGTTTCCAGCAAAGTCGTGCTCGGGCTGACGATCGCCTGCGCCCGCTGCCACGATCATAAATTCGATCCAATCTCGACCAAGGACTACTATGCGCTGGCGTCGATCTTCGCCAGCTCAAAGAACCTGGAGAAGCTCGAGGGCACGGTTTCGCAACTCTACTTCGCACCACTCTCGGGGAAGGCGGTGACGCAGGCCTGGGAAGCGCACAAGAAGCGTATCGAGGAAAAGCAGAAGGAGATTGACGGCCTTACCGGGGAGGAGGCACGCATCTACCGCGATGGTCTTGCCACTCAACTGGCCGGCTATATGCTGGCCGCGCGCGCTGTCTACGAGGGCAATGAAAAGCTCGAGGATGCCGCCCGGAAGCGAAAGTTCGACGCGGCGGTGTTGGAACGTTGGATCGCCTATTTGAAACCCACCCGCGAACGTCGCGTTCACTTGGAGACTTGGCACAAAGCACCTCGCGCCGAGTGGAACGCCGTCGCGGCGAAATATCAGAAGGACTTCATCACGACGGCTACCATGCGCAAGGATGCACAAGCGGCATGGAAGCGCGAAGTGGAGATTGCCAAGGTCGCGAACAAAATGCCGCCGCCCGCGCCGCAGTTCTTCGCCGGCGACGACCGCTATTTCACGGAAGTGACCTCGGGCAAGGGCCCGTTCGCTCTGCCCGAGAAGGATAAGGAAAGGGTCTTTACCGATGGCGGCCGGAACCGCTACACGCGACTGCAGGCGGAGCTGAAAGCCATCAAGGATACTGTTCCCCCCGAACCGCTTTTCGCCTGTGGCCTCGCGGAAGGCCCCGTCGTCGATCAGCCGGTCTTTCATCGCGGCAGCCCCGACGCCAAAGGCGAGATCGTTCCGAAGCGCTTTCCTCTCGTGCTCGCGGGCGAACATCAGCCGCCAATCGCGCACGGCTCCGGACGAAAGGAACTTGCGGACTGGCTGAGTTCGGCGTCTAATCCGCTACCGGCGCGCGTGATGGTGAACCGTATCTGGCAAGGGCATTTCGGGCAAGGGCTCGTGCGTACACCATCGAACTTTGGGGTCGTGGGCGAACGACCCTCTCATCCTGAGTTGCTCGACTGGCTGGCGAGCGAGTTCATCGCGCGAGGCTGGTCGATGAAAGCAATGCACCGCTTGATGATGCTGTCGAGCGCCTACCGCATGTCGAGCGAGACGAGCGATCTGAAGCGCGAGCGCGATCCCGACAACCGCCTGCTCTCGCGCTTTTCGATGCGGCGGCTTACGATTGAGGAGATGCGCGATTCGCTGCTCCAGATCGATGGCACACTCGACCTAGCCATGGGTGGAACGCTTCAAAGCGGCGATGGCACAGACAAGGAATTCAGCGACGGCCGCAAGAGCCTCGATCCAGCCCAAAGCAAACGACGCACTGTCTATCTTCCGCTTCGCCGTTCGAATCTGCCCAGTATCCTGAACCTTTTCGATTTCGGTGACGCGACGACTCACAACGAAGCCCGCTCGCAGACCAACGTTGCGCCGCAGGCGCTCTTCATGATGAACAGCGGCTTTGCTGGCGAGCGCGCCAAAACCTTGGCCGAACGCCTGAGCCATGAAGGCGGGAGTGATCGCGAAAAGATTGAGCGTGGCTGGTTATTGGTGTTGGGCCGGCTGCCGGATCAGGCGCAGGTCGGCGAAGCTTTCCAGTATCTTGAGAAATTTCCTGGCAGCACCACTCTGCCGGATCGCAAAGCCATGGCATGGACAAGCTATTGCAAAACGCTAATATCGTCCAACGATTACCTCTACGTGCACTAGCGATGAACGAACACAAAGGCCAACCTTCGCGCCGCTACATTCTGAACCGCGCTTCGTGCGGCTTTGGACTTCTTGGTTTATCGTCGCTGCTCCAACAAGCAGCCGAGGCCGCCGCTAAGGACAATCCTCTCGCTCCGAAAGCTCCCCACTTCCCTGCGAAAGCCAAGCGCGTGATCTTCCTGTTCATGCACGGCGGACCGTCGCACATGGACACGTTCGATCCGAAGCCGCTTCTGGATCGCGACCACGGTAAGCCCCTACCCTTCAAACGCCCGCTGACGTTCGCCGAAGGCAGCACGGGTAATTTGCTGAAGTCACCCTGGCAGTTCCGCCGGCATGGGCAAAGCGGCATTCCAGTGAGCGAACTGTTTCCCAACGTCGCCAAGCATGTGGACGAGATGTGCATCCTCCGCTCCATGGTGGGCGATTCGGTCGCGCATGGTGGAGCGATCTTGCAGCTTCACACCGGATCGAACACGTTCACTCGGCCGAGCGCGGGATCGTGGGCCATCTATGGCCTCGGCACGGAGAATCAAAACCTGCCGGCGTTCATTACGCTCAAACCCGGACTCTCGCACGGTGGGGCCAAGAATTGGAGTTCTGGCTTTCTCCCCTCCGCTTATCAAGGAACGGCCGTCGGACATGGCGGCCTGAACGTGGAAGACCTCGTCGAGCCCATCGAGCATCTCAAGAATAAGGACCTCACGCCGGACCAGCAGCGCTACGAACTGGACATGATCCAGAAGATGAACCGAGCCAGCGCGCTCCGTTATCAGCAGGACGAAGAGTTGGAGGCGCGAATTGGTGCGTTCGAACTCGCCTTCCGCATGCAGAGCGAAGCGCCCGAGGCGTTCGACCTGAAGGGCGAGTATGAAGCGACCAAAGCCATGTACGGCCTCGATGACGCGGAGACGCGCGACTTCGGATGGCAGTGCCTGATGGCCCGGCGGCTGGCGCAGCGCAACGTTCGCTTCATCCAAATCAACCATGAATATCGCGCGGGCAACGAAGTGGGTTGGGACGCGCACAGCGAACTCATCCGCTTGCACACGCGCACGGCTTACCAAGTGGACAAGCCCATCGCCGCGCTGCTGACCGACCTCAAGGCACACGGGCTACTCGAAGACACCTTAGTTGTTTGGGGTGGCGAGTTTGGCCGAACGCCGATTGCGCAAGCGGGCGATGGCCGCGATCACAATCCGTACGGTTACACGATGTGGATGGCGGGAGCCGGAGTCAAGAAAGGTTTCATTTACGGGGCAACCGACGAATACGGTTATTACGCTGTGGAAGACCGCATGCACATACACGATCTCCACGCGACCATGTTGCACCTGTTGGGATTAGACCACAAGCGATTGACCTACCAATACGGCGGCCGAGCGTTCCGGCTCACCGATGTTCATGGAAACGTGGCCACGAAAATCCTCGACGTCTAATCGGGAAGGACGGCTTGTCCGCGAAGGCCTACACGAGCGAGCGTAGAGAATCCAATATCCGTGCGACGTCCCGTTCGACGTTGTATAGGTGAAGAGCCGTGCGCACACGTCCGTCCCCGGCCCAAACGACAACGCTTTTCTCGCGGAGGGCCTCGCCCAATGCTTCCGGCCGGTCGTGAGCGAACGAGACGATTCCGGAAGCGACTTCGGCGCCTGCCGGCGTGAGGAGTGGTAGCCCGAGCCCGTCCAGCCCGGAACGCAGCCCGGCCACAAGGGGCGCGAGTTCCGAATGGATTCTCTCGACGCCGGTTTCGAGCAGACAGTCCAGTCCGGACTTAAGCGCGAAGATCGCCGGGAAGTTGGGCATGCCGGATTGGAGCCCGGCGGCTCCGGGTTTCCAACCGAAGGTCTCGAATCGATCCTCGTGGAAGATGGAGTCGAGCGAAAACCAGCCGGCCGCACCCGGCTCCAGATGTTCCCGCAACGCGGGAGCGAAGTAGGTGATGCCCAGACCGTGTGTTCCGAGCAGCCACTTATAGCTGCTGGATACCAGGAAATCGACGCCGTCCAACGGCACGGGCACCCGGCCTAGCGCCTGGGTGGCATCGACGCAGAAGATGGCGCCGTGCCGGTGCGAAACCTCGGCCAACTCGGCGAGGAAAGGAATACGAGTCCCGGTCTTGTAGCTGACTGCACTTACGGACACAAGCCGCGTGCGCGGGCCCATCTGAGACCCGAAATCTTTCAACCGCACCTCGCCATCCGCCGTGGAGACAAGCCGGACCTTCACACCATACCGGCGCAAGCGCAACCAAGCCACCACATTCGATGGAAATTCAAGATCGTTGAGAACGACTTCGTCGCCTTCTCGCCAATCCAGCGAATTCGCCAGTAGATTCAGCCCTTCCGAAGCACTGCCAAGGAGCGCAACATGCTCGGGCACAGTGCCCAGCAATTCGGCGGCGGCACGCTCGGTCTGTCTCTGTCGTTCATAGATCGCCGGACGGCCCGCCGACCCCGTTGCCTTCAGACGTAGATACTCCTCAATCGCCTGGGCCGCTTCCACTGGTGGCAATCCCTCGGCCGCCGTATCCA
>DASRHX010000515.1:0-3815 GCA_035650295.1 Bryobacteraceae bacterium
ACCGGCTGGGCCGACCGGCGGCCCGAGATCCGCCTGGTCGAGCGCACACTGATGCCGCCGATGGGCCACTTCTCGCTCATCCGGTTCAGCAAGCTGCAGATGGACGGCGTGGCGGCAGAGTAGCGGCGCCGGTGGCTGGCGGCGGCCTGCTCGGCAGCGGTGGTATCCCCCGACCGACTTCCGGGACTGCATGGGGTTAATTTCAAACTGGTATTGTAGCACTCTAGCTACGTCTACGCACCACATGCTCGCTCCTTCCTGCGCCGGCACGCGCCGGCAGACCCACCAGTGTGCGCCCGCGTGCGGCGTGCATGCACGGGTAAAGTGCGGGACGGCGGCGTGTCGACAACCTGAGGACAAGGCTGTGGACAAGCTGTGCACAACACTGTGGGCAGCTTGTTCGCGGTGACGGGACGGCGTGTGGACGAACGGCGCGATCGCGCATGCCTCGTCGCATGCACCCACCCTCCCTGGAAGGCAACTATGTACTTGACTGAACAGCCCGTCCATGGCATGATCCACGTCATAGGAGATAGCCATGTGCGACCTGACCAACCCGGCCTTCACTGATGAGGACAAAGCCCGCGAGCTTCTTGAGGCTTCGCGCTGGCCGGATGGTCCAGTTTGCCCGCATTGTGGCCAGTTGGATAGCGTTTCGGCACTTGGCGGCAAGTCCATGGGTCCGGGCTGGTTCCATTGCTCGGATTGCCGCGAGAAGTTCACGGTTCGTGTCGGCACCCTGTACGAGCGCTCGCATATCCCGCTGCATAAGTGGCTTCTCGCTACGCATCTGATCGTGTCGTCCAAGAAGGGCATTAGCGCGCTTCAGATACAGCGCATGCTCGGTATCAGCTACAAAAGCGCTTGGTTTATGTGCCACCGCATTCGCGAGAGCATGAAGCCCGCGACGCGCGGCTCGGTTGGCGGCGAAGGCAAGATCGTGGAGGCCGACGAGACGTACATTGGCGGTAAGGAAGCCAACAAACACGTCAGCAAGCGAAACAAGCGCAATATCGGCGGCAAAGGTAAGCAGGCCGTCTTTGCCCTGGTTGAGCGCGATGGTCATTCACATTCGTTCCACGTGGCAAACGTCAGCGGCGATGACCTGCGCCCGCTGATCGTCACTCACACCAGCCGCAAGTCATCCCTGATGACCGACCAGGGCGGCCAGTACTTCCATGTTGGCAAAGAGTTTTCTCGTCATGAGACAGTCAACCACAGTGCCGACGAATACGTGCGAGGCGACGCACATACGAACACCGCAGAGTGCCGTTTCAGTCTCATGAAGCGCGCGGTGTTCGGTGCTCACCATTCGATTAGCGAGGCGCATTTGCACCGCTATCTGACTGAATGGGACTTCAAGTGGAACAATCGCAAGCTTTCCGACAAGGAGCGTGCGGCGGTTGCTCTTAAGGGTATCGAGGGCAAACGTCTTACCTATCGACGGCCTGACGAAACCGCTATCGCTTAAGCAGAAAGCGAAGCGTTTTCTGCGCTGGCGAAAAGCCCTCAACAGGGCTCGAAAATGACTCGCCATGGGTGTTGTTGCGGTAGAATACAACATCTGATTCGGATTCAGATACCACTACAACCTCAACCTCATCGCCCTCATCGGGCGATGGCAATAGTTCAGGCGGAAAGGTAACACCCATGGCAAGAACCCGGTATTTCGTCGTCCTTCATGAAGGACAGTGGAAGATCAATCTGAATGACAAGCACGACGGCCCGTACAACACGCAGGCCGCTGCTATTCGCGCCGCCGTAGACGCAGCCCACAGCACGGGTACCAAGGGCGGCGACGCCCAAGTCCTTGTGCAGGGGCAAAACAATCAGTTCCGCACCGAGTGGACCTACGGCAACGATCCGTATCCACCGCGTGGTTAAGAAGCCGTAAACAAAGACCCGATCAGGAGCGGGTCTTTTGTTCCTTGCGTTTGGGTGCGGGTTTTTTGGATTTTTTCCGGCCCGGCTTACCAAGCTTCATTTCGTTATGCCGCTTGGGTGGCGTGCTGAGGAACGTTTTCACGACCTGCTGAAACGCGGGGTCTTTCGTAGGATCGGACTTGGCCATGGCCCGCTCAAGATCGAAGCTCAAAGCAGATGCTAGACTTATTTTGAAGGCAGCGAAACAGGCAACACCGCGCACCCGCACCCCGTGGGACACTCCACTGAAACCAGCGGTCGGCAATCCCAACAAGGATCAAATATTCCGCACCGTTGGCGCCGCGCTAGATCAATGGGAGTTTGCCGAACAAGCCTTCGCGGACATCTTCGTGATGATGGTGGAGGGGTGGCAGGACTGGCCATCATCGCATCCAGCCCTTCGCGCCTACGGTGCCGTTACAAGCTTTAGCAGCCGCGCTGATATGATCGAAGAAGCCGCAAAAGGATTCTTTCATGAAACACCCGACCCAAAGGCCGAGGAACTGTTCAAGTCTGCAATCCGCGCGATGCGCGGTTTTTCTGGTCGCCGAAACGACATCGCACACGGCCGCGTTACATTTCTTGACGACACTGGCTATTACCTGTGTCCCGGGTTGTTCGCCTCGAGAAAAAATCCCATCAGAGGCCCGGCTACCTACGCCTACTCGTCGAAGGAAATAAATTACCTGAACAACTGCTTCAACTTCCTCGAACAGCACCTGAGAGGAGTCGAAATTGCGATCTACGAAGCGCAACAGGCGGCCATCGCACGGAAGACATCTTCTGCAAGCGATTCCGCTGAGTAAGGTCCAATCTCGCAAGTATCGCGGATAATAGCCGCTCCCGCCTCGATCATCTCGGGCGTGATCTCATGTTTCGTACCGGGGTCGCCAGTCCCGACATCATCGGAACTGGTGAGGCATGCCATCACGAATCCGTTCAGTCAAGTACATATTTGCCCCCTGGAAGGGGAGGGTCGCACGCCTGAGCCGGAGCGAAGCGTAGGCGAAGGCGGGCGGGGTGGGGTGACCACTGGAAGCGCCCTTCACCCCACCCCGGTCGCCTTCGCTTCGCTTAGCCGACCGACCCTCCCCCGATGGGGCCCTGGAAGGGGAGGGTGGGGGCATGCGGCTGAACTGGCGTCCGACGATCAAGGCCGAGCGCGCCGAAGTCCGCGTATTGACAGCGTTTCGCGCCGCTCTTTATATCCGGCCGCTTCGCGGCCGGCATGTGGACAGGTCCCGCGAAGCGGCACCGTTCGCCCAAGAGATCCCGGCCCTCGCATCGCGCGCGGGCGCGGTCCAGACCCAAGCGTTCCGGACTCTATGCGACGGTGCGGCACGACCCTATATTCGGGCTTGGCTCGGTCACGCGTGCCACGGCGGCGGAGTAGCTCAGTTGGTCAGAGCAGCGGAATCATAATCCGTGTGTCGGGGGTTCAAATCCCTCCTCCGCTACCAAAATAAGTTATTGAAATTACGGCGTATTATCGCATTTGACGTGTTTCGATTGGGCATAGTTCATGTCGCGTATGTTGCGAAATAAAGCCAAGCAATATCAATGGCTGCCACACAGACGCGGCTGCCCCACGCGACATGACTGCAACATGGAGCGGCAGAGGAGGAAGCGCAGCAATGGACCTCCCAAGTAGAGAAACCGTCGACACGGTATTGGCGATCAGAGCCGCCATAGAAGCCGCTTTTAAAAAGGAAAGCCTCGACAACAGGACTCTCGGTATTGCCCTAGAGTCAATGTTGGATGAATTGATGCGCGAGATCACAGACATCGCACAGGCCGCTGTCGATCGACCGTAAAGCGGTAGGTCACGAGGGCCGCGCCCTACGACTGGCGCATAGGCAACAGCGTGCCATTCTCGTCAGCGCACCGTGATA
>DASRHX010000516.1:0-3220 GCA_035650295.1 Bryobacteraceae bacterium
TCCGCTGGAGTACTCCGATATGCCGCAGGTGCGCGCGGTCGTGCGTGGAGCGGCAAAGGAGAACTACACGCTCTCTTCAATCGTTCAAGGTATCGTTCGTTCCGATGCATTTCTTAAACAGGGTCCTGCTCCCGCTCCAAAGGCGGCCGGGACGAAGGTTGGCAACTAAGTAGAGGAGATACTCCCCATGTTTATTTTCAAGAAACATATTTCCCGAAGAACAGCGCTCAAAGGCGCTGGAGTGACGTTGGCGTTGCCGTTCCTGGACGCCATGGTGCCGGCGGCAACAGCACTGGCACAGACAGCAGCCGCCCCGAAGATTCGCGCGGGCTTCTTCTACATTCCCCACGGCGCCGTTCAGCACGACACCAAGTTTGGGGCTGAGGGCGATCTGTGGACACCTAAAGGAAAGGGCGCGGACTTCAAGCTGAACAAGATCACTGCGTCGCTGGAGCCCTTTAAGAAATATGTGACGTCGATCGGGAATCTCGAGAACAACAACGGCTCGGGCGTGCACACACGGAATCCGGGCACGTGGTTGAACTGTGCGCAGAACACCACGACGATCGATCAGCTCATTGCCAAGAAGGTCGGGCAGGAGACGGCAATGCCGTCCCTGGAGCTGGCCTCGGAAACAAACAACCAGCAGGCGGCCGGCTCCGGTACCGCAACGACGCTGTTGTCGTTCCGCGACGCCAACACCGCTCTTCCCGCGGAATACAACCCGAAGAAGATTTTCAACGGGCTGTTCGGGACAACGACGCCAAAGGAGCGCGTCCTGAACGCACGCGAATCCGACAGCCTGCTCGACATGATTCTGGAGCGCACGAAGGCATTCCAGGCGAAGTTGGGACCCGCGGATCGCGCAAGGATGGAGGAGTACCTGGAGAGCGTGCGCGAAATCGAACGACGGACGGGGATTATTGCGGCCACCGATATCTCCAGCATGAAGATTCCCGAACGGCCCGTCGGTGTGAACGACAAATTCGACGAACAGGTTGATCTCATGTTCGATCTGCTCGCGATCGCATACCAGGCGGATATCACTCGCGTCGCCACGTACCTGATGGTGGCTGAAGGCACGAACCAAACCTACAACCACGTCGGTATTGCCGATTCGTTTCATCCCATTTCTCACCACGCCAATGAGCCGGACAGGATTGCCAGGGTTTCGAA
This sequence comes from Bryobacteraceae bacterium, assembly GCA_035650295.1. Taxonomy (GTDB): domain Bacteria; phylum Acidobacteriota; class Terriglobia; order Bryobacterales; family Bryobacteraceae; genus JAFLBB01. Next base: position 1,177 of record DASRHX010000516.1, read on the forward strand.
GATCCAGACCTGGCACATGGAGCGCTTCGCCAACTTCCTGCAGAAGATGGCCTCGATTAAAGACGGCGACGGCACGCTGCTGGATCACTCCGTCTTCATGTACGGATCGAACATGGGCAACAGCGACAAGCACAGCAACTGGCCGATCCCGACCATCATCGTTGGCGGCGGCAACGGCAAGTTGAAGCAGGGTGGCCAGCACATCGACTTTGCGCAGCGCACGCCCCTGTCAAACGTACTTCTTACCGTGCTGCACAAGTTCGGTATCGAACAGGACAAGATTTCCGACAGCACGGGCGTCATTTCAGAGATCTAGGATTCGGGAGGCGCAGTGGATCGCAGACAAGTACTGAAAGGGGCGATGACAGGGGCGCTCACGCTGTGGGCGTCTCCGTTGCTTCGTGCGGCCCCGCAAGCGAGCGCGGCCGCAGGCGTAAAGAAGGTCACCGACAGGGTTTCGGTCATCGATGCAGGAACGAACGTTGTTGTGTTGTCCGGCGGCGACGGGCTTTTGATTGTCGACACCGGCGCGCCGAAGTCGGGCGACAAACTCACCGCGGCGCTCAAAGGCATTGCGGCAAATGCAAAGGTCGATACCGTCTTCAACACGCACTATCACGTCGATCAAACCAGTAATAACGAATTGTTCTCCATGGCCGGCGCAAAGATCATTGCGCACGCCCGGACTCAGCAATGGATGGCAAACGAGTACTGGATCCCCGAAGAACTGCGTTATGAGAAGCCCCGGCCCAAGGGGGCATGGCCGACTCAAACGTTCTTTAACAAGGACTCCATGAAAGCCGGCAGCGAACAGATCGATTACGGCTATCTGCTCGATGCGCATACCGGCGGTGACGCCTATGTGTATTTCAAGGATTCCAACGTACTCGCGGTCGGCGACGTCGCGTCTCCCGTGAAGGACCCTGAACTGGATTGGATCACCGGTGCGTGGATCGGCGCCCGGGTCACTGCGATGGACCTCCTGCTCGGAATCAGCAATGAGAGGACGCAATTCGTTCCGGGTACCGGTCCGGTCATGACACAAGCCGAGTTCAAGGCGGAACGGGAAATGATGGAAATCGTCCGGCAGCGGCTCTTCAAGCAAACCCGCGCCGGAGACGGTCCCAAGGATATGTTGGAGGCGGGGGTGTTGAATGGCCTCACGCGTACCTGGGAGGATCCGTATAAGTTCCTGTATTCCGCCGCAAAAGGTACGTGGGGAAACAATAACAAGCTGGACCCGGACGTTGTTTAGAAGGGCGAAGCACTCAAGCGAAGCGGCCCGCACAGAAAGCGCGGAGCGCGAGCCCGATAGGGCGAAGCCCAAGAAAAGTTGGAGGCACGAGTGAAGCGTTTCATCGTCAGCATAGTTTTGATGGCTGCCTTGGTTACACCGTCCCTGCCCCAGGGTAAGACCGGGCAGCTGGCCACCGCGATTCAAGATGGCAAACGCGCAGCGGCATTGGAGATGATTCGGGCGGGAGCCGACGTAAATGAGGCGCAGCCCGACGGGACGCGTCCGATTCACTGGGCGGTTTACCGCATCGACCATGACCTCGTGGATGCGTTGATCGCGAAAAAAGCGAAGGTGGACGTCACCAACGAGTTTGGTTCGACGCCTCTCGCCGAAGCGACGAAACAGGGCGATGCACGCATGGTGAAGACGCTCCTGGCTGCCGGATCCGGAACCGAAGGCGCGAACGAAGACGGTCAGACCGCATTAATGATTGCCATCAAGAATGGCGACCTGCCGATCTTCAATATGCTCATCGATGCCGGAGCGAAGGTCAACGTCGTCGAAAAGGTGCAGGACCAGACGCCGTTGATGTGGGCTGCCGCAGCCAGTCGCAATGCAGCGGAAATGGTGAAAGTCCTTATTGCAAAGGACGCCAATGTGAATGCTCGCGCCAAGTTTAACGACTGGCCCGGCCAGATCACTTCGGAACCTCGCGCCCAGTATCACACCTATGGCGGCCTGACGCCGCTTCTGTACGCGGCTCGCGGCGGTTGCTACGCGTGCGTTGAAGCGTTGGTAGGTTCGGGT
>DASRHX010000517.1:0-3039 GCA_035650295.1 Bryobacteraceae bacterium
CTCGATCTTGCGCTCTGCGGAGACGGCTTGAACATGGTGGCCGCGATCCGTTCGGCTGGCGGCCACGTGCACTATCACCTGTGGGACATTCTTCCGGGCAGCGGGCTCTCGGAGATCACGATCGAACCGCCATCCGACATGGGCATCGACGTGGTTGCCTGCCATGTAACGGAAGACCGCTTGCTCATGGCGCGGAACGCAACGGGCACCTACCAGTTTCGTGCATTCAAGAACACGTTCGCGTTTCATGCGACTAACGATGTCGCGACGGGATACGATTCCATCCACCTCGCATTGGCCGGATTTCCTCCGCCGGATCATCCGCTGCATCCGCCGCCGGTAACGATGGCGCTGAAAACCGGCGGCGCTCAGACGCTGCAGGAGCGCTTGCCCTCAAGACAGATCGTGGTGAAGATCGGTCCGAAGGTGTGCCGCGCGGCATCGGCGGAAGTGACAGCCAGCCACAAGTTGCGGACGTGCGTCTGGACGATGGACTGGGGCGGCCAGATCGCGACGAAGCTCGGTAAGACAACACTGACGACATCCACACCGGCATTCGCGGTAGACGTAGCGGCGACCCGCTCGGATTGGGACGAAGACCACTTCGGCACAGCGGAATGGGTGGTTGCATTCAAGGCGGCATCGCCGGTGGGCGCGCTCAAATTGCGCCGCTTCCGCCGCGCGGTTCCGTTGGAGACGCCGGCGATCTCGTCGATCGGCAATGCGACGGCGGCCGAATCCGTGAAAGATGTCGCCGTGTGCACCGTGGCGACCGGAACGGGCGCAGGGGTGGTTACGGCCGTAATTGATGAGAGCGGCAACCTGAAGGTCATCGGTTGGAAGTTGGAATCGACGGGAGCGATTACCCGTTGGATGGATGCAACCGCGCCGGAGACAGGAGGCAGCGTCGCCTGCGCGTGGATGGGCGGGCCAAACGTGGCGACCGCCGTCAAGCAATCGGACGGCGTTTTGAAGCTCATTTACTGGCGGTTTAGCGATGCCGGCGGAGCGACCGCGCCCGTCCGTCTGGGCGAGAAGACCGTACACGCCGTCGGTGCGTTCCGGGTGCAACACCGGCCGGGGAGCGGTTCGAATCTTGGCGACACCATTGTTGCCGTGAGCCTGGGGAGTGGCGATCTCAAGGTGATTCGCTACAGCGTCACTCAATAAGCGCGGGCCTGGATGTGGGGCTTGGACACGCCCCAGTTTCGCTCGTCCGCCTCGGCTGTGCGCCTTCGCTCTAGTCGCCTAGGTTGCGCGTCGAGGGCGGAAGATTCCGATGGCAAAGAGCCCGGCTGCCATCAGCAGACCGGTCGCAGCTTCAGGCACCGCACCCTCGGTCGAGACGACGTCGACCTGCTGATTCCAGGTGAAGGTTCTATTGTTGCTTCCTGCGTTGACCCAACCAGTCGGACCAAATGTAAGGCTCACGGGACCGTTGATTACTTTTTGAGGATCCGTGGGTGCTAACCACAGGGTGAACGTGATGGCCCCACCAGCATCAAACTCCGGACCTGTGATGTTGTTGCAGCTACCGCACCCACTGCCGCCAGTGCCTGGAGAGAAGGCGTTTGCGGCCGTATCGAGGCGGTCAACATCCACTGAGATCGAGAAGATACCCCCGGTAATCCAGGAGGCGTAAGTCACTGTCAAGCTTCGGCCAGAAAGCCCATCTGCAGGAAAGAGTATGGTAGTCGCCCCGGTAACGTTTCCGTTGTTCGATGTCGCGTACGGGCCGGCGTTTCCAAACCCGTTTGGTCCGACTGGCAGGTCGAAGAACAAAGAGCGGGTTGCATTGACGTTGTTGACGCCGTTGCCGATCGTCAGATCAAGCTGAGTAATGGTCAGGGGATCTGTGACGGAGCCGAGCACTATATTGCTGAATGCGATACTGTCGTTTGCATTGTTGACAGGCGAATACTGCACCTGCCCAGAAAAAGTGACGAGTGTGGCTTGCGCTGATATTGCGCAAAGTGAGAGTAGGAGTGCAGCGCGCGGCAATGTCATGGAGTGCCCCATGTTTGGTCTATCGGCGCTCCCCAAAACTTCTTCACACGGGGTACTGAGGGGAAAACCCTCTAGAACATATGAAGTGATAGCCCTAGGACCGGCATTTCAAGGGCAGCGTTGCCTTCGTCAGATAATCGAAGACGCCACCCGCATCGAGAATGGCGCGTACATCCACGTGCACAACCGGCCGGAGGGCAGCAATCAGGGCAAGGTAGCGGAGAGTGCCTGGTCCCTCCGCGCCAGCACCGCGTTCGTGCTCCACATCCATCCCGACGGGTAGGTCGTAGGATCACCAGCCACACACAATTGGCGCTCTACCCGGCCTTGCACGGCGGACCCCGATTCCCCTAGACTTGAAGAAGGAGGTAGCGACGGAATGAAAGCTATAGCAATTCTGGGTTTTGCTGCTGTCTTATCCACTGGGACCATCTTCGCAGGCGTGCATGGGGCGTACATCGAAGCCCGCACTGCCGACGTATTCACAGGCGCTTGCTTTGCCAACTCGGAATCGGGCATCGTGGGCGAACTAGCCGTAATGGGCTGGAAGATCGACAAAGGCTCATGGCAGGGGGTATCGCTCGACGGTCTGACCGTCGTCGGTGTGATCAAGGCTAACTCAACGCTCGGCGACATTGCCAACGTAACCTATCCGGTGAAGAGCGTTCTCATCGTCGATGAGAAGGCATCACCCGAGCAGCGCCTTGCGCTGCGAGCGTTTGCTCAGCGGATGGGCGGCGACCTGCTGAATGACATTGTGCGCGTTGACTACCAACCAATCGAACTCGCCGTGGAAAACAATAACGTTCATGCGGCGAACGCGACGCTGACTGCCGGGACGCTGGCCAACATCCGCACTCGGGGCATGGCCAAGGGCGATCATGTCTGCTCAAACGAAGAGGTTTGGTATCAGCCGCTGACCAAGGTTGGCCACTTCATGCCGGCGTACACCCTAGCTCATACTTACAAGGGCGAAGGACTGGGGACGAAATGGTCCAGCCCGGACAAGCGCAGCGCTTTCGTGGCTGACTT
>DASRHX010000518.1:0-3642 GCA_035650295.1 Bryobacteraceae bacterium
TACTTCTACCCCGACCTGCCCAAGGGCTACCAGATCTCGCAGTACGACCGCCCCGTCGCCGAGCATGGCTTCGTCGACATCTACGTCGACGAGAAACACAAACGCATCGGTGTGACACGCGCGCACCTCGAGGACGACGCCGGCAAGAGCATCCACGACGGCTATCGCGACTCCGATCTCTACACCTACGTCGACCTGAACCGCACCGGGACGCCGCTCATCGAGATTGTTTCCGAGCCAGAACTGCGCGCCTCCGAGGAAGCCTACGCCTACCTCACCGAAATCAAGCAGCTCATGCAGTTCACTGGCGTCTCCGAGTGCGATATGGAGAAGGGGCAACTGCGCTGCGATGCCAACGTCAGCGTCCGCAAGCGCGGCGCCGAGAAGTTCGGCACCAAGGCTGAGGTGAAGAACGTGAACTCGTTCCGCTTCGTCAAACAGGCCCTCGACTTCGAAATCAAACGCCAAATCGCGCTGATCGAATCCGGCGGAACAGTGACCCAGGAATCGCGCCTTTACAATCCCGACACCGGCGAAACGTATTCGATGCGCTCCAAGGAGGCCGCGCACGATTACCGCTACTTCCCCGAACCCGATCTGCTGCCGCTTCGCATCTCCGACCGGTGGCTCGGCGAAATCAAATCGTCCATGCCTGAGCTGCCGCCCGCCAAACGCGCGCGCTTCATCGAGCAGTACGGCATGCGCGAGTACGACGCTCAGGTGCTCACGGCCACGCGTGCCATGAGCGACTACTTCGAGAAGGCCGCGGAAGTGTCGGGTGACCCGCGTACCGCCGCCAACTGGGTGATGGGCGATCTTGCAGGAGCTCTCAAAGCCGAAAGCAAGGATATCTCCGACTCCCCAATCTCCGCCGCGGGACTGGGTGAACTGATCGCGCTCATCAAGAAGGGCGAAATCTCCGGCAAACTAGCCAAGGAGATCTTCTCCAAGATGTGGGCCACCGGCGACTCCGCCAACGCCATTATGGACCGCGAAGGCCTGCGTCAAATCTCCGACACGAGCGCGCTCGACGCCATTATCGACGACGTGCTGGCCAAGAACCCCGCTCAGGTCGAGCAGTACAAGGGTGGCAAGGCCACGGTCATCGGTTTCCTTGTCGGCCAGGTAATGAAAGCCTCACGCGGTCAGGCCAACCCACAGATGGTCAACGACCTTCTCAAACAGAAGCTGTCCTAGAACTCTTGATGGCCGTGAAGTGCCGTGCGCGTGGGCGTACTATGCCTGCCGCTCTATCGCCTGAAGCGCGTACGAAACGCCATCCTTCATTCAGATGGTCGTTACCGATTCTCTCTACAAACTGGCTTTATTTGGAATTCTGGCAGGCAATTTCGTTCTCCCGATTTTGCGTGGTTAGCCAGACTGGTCGCGGTGACGGGCAACCGCGTTCAGCGCTTCTCACCGTGGCTTTGCTTGCCTTCTAGGGCTGGCTCCGCTTCCGCCACAGCAGCACTAGCGCTGTCCCTATCAGCAGAACGCTCGAAGGCTCGGCAATCGCGTTCTCGGTAACCGTTACATTCAACCTCGGCGTGAGAACTCCCGGCGAGCCATTCGCCCAAATGGAGAGAAAGCTATCGTCCTGTGTCAGTCGAATGAGAAATCCTGCCGTGCCTGCTCCTCCACTGACGAGGCCCTGAAGCGCCGAGGTAACGTCGATCGAAGGCAGGGAACCGCCGGGAGTAAGGCTGGCGGCGAGCTGGGAAGTTTCTAGGTGATCCGCTAGCGTCACAAAACCGTCGCCTTCATAGGCGTACACGTTGATTGGTACCCCAAACGGCCCAAAAATTTCAAATTCGAGGAACGCCGACGAGATCGTCCCCGCCGGTAATGCGGCCAAGCTAAACTCCAGTACGATGCGGGCCTCTTGTGGGAATGCAGGGAACAGCAGAGAGTCGATGGTTGCGTTCGCTACTGAGAATGCGGACTCCGCGATCCCATCGATTGGATCCGAAGCGTCTAGTGTCTTACCCGTCACGGTCGCCTGAATAATAGCGCCGTAGCTGGGCAACAGAACTAGTAGGAAGCAAGCGATCAATTTGACAGCCATGTGTCTCTCCTTTATCGGTCGGCAATCTTTGCCGCCCCCAAACCGCTCCGGCCCAGTGTTTGAGGTTGTCCTGGGCAGCCCCGATGAGTCAATGGACGGCATGTAACCGTCGAATGAACTTGGTGTGTCCGTCTAACTCTCTGAAAACACAGTTAACTGTGGCTTCCTTATGGGGACTCTGTATACTGATCTGGTCAATCGGTGGGGCGTATGCTCTTACCAGTTCTTCAGTTTGGGCCTTTCGAGCTCGATAGAGCCCGTTATGAGCTGCGGCGCGCCGGGCTGAGAGTCAAGCTCCAGCCCGTTCCGATGGACCTTCTTATCCTCCTTGTCGACCGGCGCGGCGAACTCGTCACGCGCGACGAGATCGTCAGCCATCTGTGGAATGCCCAAGTCGAGGTCGACGCTGAGCGCAGCGTCAACACGGCGATCCGCAAGGTCCGGCGTGCTCTTGGCGATGACGCGGATCGGCCGCGCTTCGTTGAAACGGTCGTTGGCAAGGGCTATCGCTTTCTTGCCCCCGTCACGCCGGCGGACGATTCCCGCGCGGCAACACCCCCGCTCGGCGCGGCACTGAGTCAGACCGATGTCCCGCCATCGAGACCGGCTGGCCTCTCCTCCCCGCTTCCGGAAGCCGTGACACGCAGGTGGCGAATCGGCGCCGCGGCAATCGGACTCAGCTTGCTGGCCGGCATCGCGATCGGTCTCACTTCGACGTTGCACAGGCCTGAACCGATGAGGATTACTCCCTTCACCGCGATGCCCGGATCCGAATCGGCTCCATCCTTCTCGCCGTCGGGAAACCAGGTCGCCTTCACCTGGGAATCCGAGACCGGCGACCGTCGGCACATATACGTCAAGGATATTGCCGCGGGTTCGGCCGTGAGACTCACACCGGAATCCGAGCTCGACTCCGATCCCGCCTGGTCACCCGATGGCCGTTGGATCGCGTTTCTTCGCCAAACGAAAGAAGCGCAACTGGCTGTCTATGCTGTACCCGCTCTCGGAGGCCAGGAAAGGCAAATTCGAGTCCTCTCCCATCTCAAGCGCTTCCGTCCGGCTTGGTCGCCCGATGGTAGCTCCCTGGCGATCCTGGACGCCGATCCGCCATCGTCCCCACTTGGCGCCTTTCTGATTTCACTTGACTCCGCCAGCATCCGGCGGCTCACCCCGGCCACCCTCAGTGGAATCGGTGACAGCGCGCCTGCGTTTTCACCCGACGGGAGCGCATTTGCTTTTTTGCGCACCTCGGGCCGAAGCGAAAGCAGCGCGGTTTTTACCATGCCCGTGAAGCGGAACGGTCTCCCGGCAGGCTCCCCCAAAAAGGTGGCGGCCACTATTGTGGACTTCCTCGACGTTCAGTGGAGCGGGGACGGCCATTCCTTCATATGTTCAACCCGCACGGGCTTGGTACGGCTTCCGCTGACCGGCGGAGCCGTCGAGCGCCTTCCGTTCCTGGACGTGGGACAGCTGTCTGTTGCGCGCGGTGGCGGGCGCGTCGTATTTGCGCGGGAGGTGCGGGACACCGACATCGTTCGCATTCCAGGACCGGGCACGGCGGGCTCCCTCGCCAGGCT
>DASRHX010000519.1:0-3986 GCA_035650295.1 Bryobacteraceae bacterium
ACTTCAGCGCACTGTGCGGACTCACCACCGGCACATCATTCAATGGTCGTGGCGCGACCGGTCCGTCGATAGACTACATGCTCGGCAAAAGCATGGGCGCGAAATCCCGGTTTCATTCGCTGCAGATCGGGGTGGCGCAAGAATCGCACGGGGAGATGGTCCACCGCAACATGAGCTGGGCCGGGTTTGAGCGCGCCCTGCCTCCGGAGATGATTCCGCAAAATCTCTTCGCCCGGTTGTTTGGGGTCAAGAACCAGGAGTGGGTCGCGCGCAAGAAGAGCGTGCTGGACCTCGTCCGCGACGACGTTTCCGAACTAACCCCCGCGCTGGGCCAGGCGGACCGCCATCGGCTCGACGAGCACCTCACCTCGGTCCGCGACCTCGAGCGCGCCATTGCGAGCCTCCCGCCGGACTACGGCAAGAATCTCAAGGAGCCGGAAGACATCAGCGATCTGACCGATTATCCGAAGATCGCGAAAATCCAATCCGATCTGCTCATCCACGCCTTCGCCTCCGGCCAAACACGCGTGGCCTCGTACATGTTGACCAAGTGTCAGAGCCTGACCCGCTTCCCCTGGCTTGGCCTCGCCGGCAACCGCCATCACGACTACACACACAACAACGCCGGCTCACCCCAGCAGCAGCGAATCATGCGCGATATCTGCCGGTGGCACGTGGAAGAATTTGCCTACCTGTTGGAACGGATGAAGTCCATTCCGGAGGGTGATGGCAACGTCCTTGACAACACCGCCTGCGTATTCGTCCACGAGCACGCAGAGGCGAATTCACACAAGTGCAATGGACTGGCGATCCTGGCGGCCGGCGGCGGTATTAAGGGCGGGCTGCACACCAAGTCGCACCACGGCATCGGCGACGTGTATCTCACCATTGCCGAAGCACTGCTCAAGACGCCATTGAAGTTCCCCACGGCCGAGGAAAAGATGAGCGCGCTCGTTTAGGTAGGCTAGGCCGACAGCTTGAGCTGCAATCTCGCTTACGGTCACAGTCCATGTAAAGGTGCGTAGGGCGCGTTTTGCACGCTTGGATCAGCTGTTTGATAGGGCTTGAGCTACTTCCGAGTCATGGACCCAAGCATACTTTCCTCCAAATGACCGCCCATGCCGTCCCGCCCTCTGCGTGACGGACAATCACGCAGTGGTAGCATCGACCGCATGCATTGTCTTCCAGTGTTGGTTTTGATTGTGCTTGCGACAACATCGAACCGTGTCCTTGCACAGAGCACTTTCGTGTGGCCCGAAGGCAAGCGGGTGGCGGTGAGTCTATCGTTCGACGACGCTCGCGCTAGTCAGGTGCTCATGGGGCTCGATCTATTCGCCCGTCACGCCGCGAGAGTCACTTTCTATGTCAATCCTCGCAGTATGGAAAAGCACTTGGACGGATGGAAGCGCGCCGTCAAGGAAGGCCACGAGATCGGCAATCACTCGCTGTCACACCCGTGTTCCGGCAATTTCCCTTGGTCGCGCAAAAACAGTCTCGAAGAGTACACCCCGGCGAAATTGGAGGCCGACATCGATACCGCCGGTCGGGAGATCGAACGCCTGCTGGGCGTGAAGGCCACCACGTTCGCCTACCCTTGCGGTTCCAAGTTCATTGGCCGCGGTGTGCGGACGCAAAGTACGGTGCCGATGGTGGCGCAGCGGTTCCTCGCCGGACGTGGCTTTCGTGACGAGGGCGCGAATGATCCAACTTACTGTGATCTGGCGCAGATCTTCGGAGTGGATTCCGATGGAATGACTATTGAAGGCATGAAGGACGCCGTACGAAGGACGGCGGAAACGGGCGGCTGGCTTGTCCTTGCGGGCCACGAGATCGGCCAGCCCGGACGACAGACAACAGAGAGCGCTGTGCTCGATCAGTTCCTCGCATACGCCCGGGATCCGGCTAACGGCATTTGGCTCGACACGGTGCAGACCATCGCTCGCTACGTCGAAAAGCGCCGCTCGCGGCAGTGAACTTCAGAGATGCTGCGTCACTACACTTCGGCGTTCACGGCCTGTATGAGTGCTTTCAGGTAACCGTAGCCGAACGCGAACGCCTGCAACCCTCCGGGATCGTCTGCGTGCCGCGGCATGTGGTCGGGGCAGATTGAGCCAGCGAATTGCGTATCGCGCAGGATGCGCATGATCTGAAGAAAATCCATGTCGCCTTCGTCTGGATACACTTCGGCAAAGTCGTACAGGCCGCCGCGAATATTGCGCATGTGAATTTGAAAGATCTTCCCGCGTTCACCGAGATATTGGACGATGGGCAGGATCTCCGCTCGGGGATTCTTCAGGCCCTCGCCCGTTGTTCCGAGGCATAGTTGGAAGCCGTTGTAGGGACTGTCGACGACGGCCTCATAGCGCTTGAACGCATCAAAGATGGAGGGAGAATCCCAATTGTCGACCCCCTGATAGCCGAATGGAAGGCCGGGCGGGTCGTAGGGATGACACGCCAGCCGCACGTCGTGTTGCTTTGCCACAGGTACGGCCGCCTGCAGAAACGTCGTTATGCGCTCCCAGTAGTCGTCCGAACTAACGCGGCCTGATCTTTCGATCGCCAGGTCTTTCCAGTTGTCTTCCAACTTGAATCCGGCATAGGTGGCGCCACCCCGGCCCGGGATTCGTTGATTGCGCCGGATGGGGATCACCGTCCAGTGGTAGGTGATGATTTTGACACCAACTTGCGAGGCTTTATTGAGGTTGCCGAGAATGCTCTCCAAACGGCGCTCGCGCTCAGGGCCCTTCCGCAGATTGATGTACTCCGCGTCCATGCGGATAGCCTCAAATACGACGCCGAACTTGTCGCAGTTGTCGCGCATGCGCTTCAATTCATCAAAGTCCCAAGCGCCGTCAGGCCCGCGTCCTTTCACCTGCGCCGTGAGGTGCTTCACCCCGTTGCGCAGGCAGTATTCCAGGTTCGCCTTTCCCGTGATATCGGCTCCCGGACCGCCCGCCACGCTGTGATAGTCTCCGCCGACATGCATGAGGGTGTTTCTTCTCATCACTCGCGTGATCTGTGGCTGCGCGGCAACCCCTGCGCTGATGACACCGCCGGCGAGTGTTCCACTGAACTGTCTCCGTTGCATTGCCTCTCCCTTCAAACACATCAGCCTACTCGCATTCGGCCCCGTCGGCCAGGCGAGTCGTCCGCCCTTCATCGTTCGAGGCTGGTCACCGCCGACACTCGAGTGCGCAGCGAAGTGGTAACTCCTCCGACTTTCGCGCGGTGCCGATTGTGGCTGAGTGGTGCCTGTGCTCTGCAAAAATTTGCGCTGCCGTACAACGTTGATAACGATGAACGGCGTCGCCGGTACAATCCTCGGTTGCTCCTACTACTTCGACTGTTGTTTTCGCCGCGCGTTCGACTCCTGGCCGAGATCCCGTTCCAGCGCCGCCAACTCGCGTTATGTCGGGAGCGAAAGTCAAAAGCGCGCCGCCCAGATCCGTGGACCAAGGTAGCTTTGGTCTGGCTATCTCGTCTGTTCGACTGGCGGGACGCTTTGGCGATCCTCAAACCGGAGGCATTCATTCGCTGGCATCGTGCAGGATTCCGTCTGCTCTGGCGGTGGAAATCGCGGCGACGGGGACGTCCCGCGCTGCCGAAGAATATTCGTGAACTCGTTCGGCAAATGGCGAGTAAAAATCCTTCTTGGGGCGAGGAACGGATCACCGACGAGCCTTTCGGTAGTCTCTGCCAGCTTTCGCGTCCTATACGTGTTCGTTGCAACGGAGGTTGGCTCCCGGCGATTGCTCCACATCAACGTCACCAAGCATCCGACGACAGTTCCGCGAGACGCTTCCAGGCGATCACCCCTCCAGATTTGTGACTCACGACCGAGATGCCATCTTTTCGGCAGGCCTGGACCCGGTCCTCCTTAGATTTGGTGTCCGAGTCCTGAAAACTCCTGTTCGCTGCCCAAAAGCGAACGCACAATGCGAACGACTGACCGGGGCCATTCGGCGAGAGTATCTCGACTTTCTAAA
>DASRHX010000520.1:0-2347 GCA_035650295.1 Bryobacteraceae bacterium
CGCCGGCAATGGAAATCTGCGACGAGCCCGATTGATCCTGCATGCGGTTATAGATCGGGTTGCCGACCGGTACCACATTCTGCGCGATCTTGGACATCATGAATGGGTTGCGCCCGAGGTTAGGGAGATCCACCAACTTCTGGCGGTCCACTACCTGTCCCGTGCTTGCGTTGGCCGACTCGATGAGTGGGACTTCCTCGGTCACCTGCACGGTTTCCACGACGTTGCCCACCGCGAGCTTCACGTCGACGGTTACGAAGCTTTGCGTGGCCACCGTCGCCGTGCTCTCGAAAGCCTTGAAGCCTTGCGCTTCCACGCTCACCTTGTAGTCGGCAGGATTGAGCGCCTGGAACACATACTCGCCGGCATCGTTGGAAAGTGTGGAACGGGTTGTGCCGGCGGCTATGTCCGTAGCTGTGACTTTTGCTTGTGGAACGGCCGCGCCTGTTTCATCGGTAACGCGTCCGCGGAGACTGCCCTGATAGGACTGGCTCCAAATCAATTGGCTGGCAAGCGTGGCGAGTGCGGCAATACGCATCGCCGTGTTCCTGCCCCTGGGAAACACGAATCGCATTCTGATTCTCCTCAACTGCCCTTATTGGAAAAGTGTGCTGTTAAAGCCCAACTGGGGAGTGATCCGCCACTCGGCGGGGATGGGGACGGACAGTCCGGAACTGGACTGTGGAGCTACGGGAGAGGCGTGCGCCTCAGGACTGGTGGAGAACAGAAATGGGTCAGCAAGTAACCCGAACGGGGCCGCCAAATTGCCAACGGGGAGGCGGCTATTCCCTTTCCCCTGTCGCCAAGAATCCTAGCATGGCCGGCAGAGTCTGGTCAATCCAACAAATCGAGCCAAACAAATCGAGCCAACAAATCGAGCGGCCGGCGGATCGGATCAGAATTTGAAGTGCAATCCCAACTGAACGATCCGGGCCGGATTGCCTGGCGCGAGAGACGTAATGCGGCCAAACGTCGCGTTACCCCGGTTCAAATTGGGCAAGCCGAAGTTCGGCTTGTTGGTGAAATTCAGCATCTCGCAGCGGAACTGCAAGTTGTAGCGCTCGGAGAAGCGTATGTCCTTTAATACTGAAAGGTCCATCGCAACCGCGCCCGGGCCGTAACCTCCTGTCCGCCCCGAATTGCCGAAAACGAATTGGCCCGGATCCGCATAGGCCGCCGTGTTGAACCACATCGCAATCTGATCGGCCCTGCTGCGTCCTCCTTCAATCGCAGCCACACCCACCACGTTTGGCCGGTTCTGCGGTGAAAACGAATTCGTCCGGTTCACTTGCTCGATGACTCCCCAGGGAGCCCCTGAACGGATCTCGCCGATGTAGCCGACCGACCACCCGCCAAAGACTCTGTCTGCCGCGCCGTGCAGTTCGAAGCGGTTCCCCTTGCCGAAGGGAAGCTGGTAAACGACGCTGGAGATCCAGCGGTGGGCGATCGAATTCCCCGTCAACCCGCGGTCGTTCCGGCGGTTGTACACGTTCGAGTAGGCGTTGCCCGCGCCTCCGCCGAGTTCATCGCGCGACTCGGCATCGTCAATGCCTTTGGCCCACGTGTAGTTCGTTTGAAAATGCAGGCCCGCCGAATAGCGCTTATCCAACTTCACATTTAATCCGTGATAGTTCGAATTTCCAATGGGCGGCGCTACCTGGGCCACGTCGGTGTATTGCGGAAACGGACGCCGCGCTTGCGCGTTGCCCGCGCCCATCAACTCCGGCCGCACCTGGTTCAAGGTCAGCGAAGCCGGAGCGGGCAAGCGGTGGCCAAGCGTCGAAAGATAGCCGATTTCGACCACGGTCTGCCATCCAAGCTGGCGCTGGATATTGAAGTTGTACGTAGTCAAATAGCCCGTCTTGCGGCCTACGGGGTCAAAGTACTCGACGCTGGTCACCGGCGATTGCCCCACGCGCACGGCTCCGAAAGTCGGCGTCAAATCCGCTTCTCCCGGTTTAGTCACGGCAGGCATTCCGTCCCGGAAAAGGAACGCCGGAGTCAGTCCGTTATCCGGGGAGACGAAATTTCCGCGGTAGCTGAACCCGATCGATGCCGATGTCGGCGTGGCCTGGTCGTACTGCCCCAAATACACCATCGCCGCGCCGCCGCGGATCACCCACTTATCAGTCGCCCGGAAAGCAAACCCGGCGCGCGGAGCGAAGTTGTTGCGGTCGAAATTATGTGCGTACTTGGAAACGCCGTTACGCCCGGAAAACGTCAGAATCCCCGGTGTACCCGACACCGAGTTGATAGAAACGGGATCAAATGAGTTCTGCCGGTTATCGAACACCTCGCGCCGGGGCACATCCATGTCCCACCGCATGCCCAGGTTCAAGGTCAGCCG
>DASRHX010000521.1:0-3535 GCA_035650295.1 Bryobacteraceae bacterium
CTCGAATGCCTAGTTCGAGAGTGCGGTCGCCCACGCGCTCGATGACGATCGATTGCGCGTCGGGGCTGATGGTGGCGGAAAAGACGGCTTGCACGTCCAACGGCGTGAGGCCACGATCGGGATGGTAGAGTGCGAGGCCTCCACTGGATTGAGGGGTGTCGATGAAGACAAGCGCGGTGCCGTCATTTGCGATCGCACCGTTCCGCGAGGCTGGCCGTGAGGCGGCGGGTTCTTCGACGCGGCCGGTTTCGAGGTCGATCCAGAGCAGGCCGTTCGGCCATTTCGTTCCGACAAAGAAGCGGCCGTTACGGCTAATGTGGCCGCTCTGCGGGTTCACCCCGCCGGGGAAACGCGCCCCGTTAAGGCGGATCGTATTGCGGGGAAGTCCGGACAACCCGCAGCTGGGGGAGCCGCAGCCGCTATCTTCGTTGTAGCTATAGGTATTGCCGTCACCGCTCACAAAGGGTGTCCGGAGGGAGGGCGGTATGACTCCCCCCCTCGCCGGCGCGGCTGCGACGATTTCGAATCCGGCGCCCGTCATCCGGATGATTTTGGATTCATTGTCCTGGGGCTGGCCGCGAAGCCGGTGCGTTGTCCAGAAATATAGGCGTCCGTCGTCGGTTACGGCGAGTTCTTCGAATTGCGCAGTAGCTGTGAAGGTTAGTAAAAGCGCAAGTCCGGTCAGTTTGAGAGACACGATTCCTCCAGGTGATCGGATGCGGGGAAGTCCTTACAATGATCGCATGGGCGCCTCGATCGGGCGAAGATGTTAGCCTCGGGTTTGCGCGCCAGTTTGAGGCGGCGCCGCATTCGAGGACCTGGGCGGCCTTGGCGCGCGGATGAGAGTGCTTGAACCTGCACGGCGACCCAGCCCGCTCCATCAGCGTCCCTTGCTCTGCGCGAAGCCATACCGCACAATATCGTTCATGTCACCAGCCGAACAGGCGGCATCCATCGGTCCCGTATCGCGCGAAGATCGCATTCCTGCACTCGACGCCCTGCGAGGCGTCGCGCTCCTGGGCATCCTGCTCATGAACATCGCCGGCTTCGCATTTCATCCGGCAACCTATGACGACCCCACCGTCGCCGGCGGCTCCACCGGGTCCAACCTCTGGTTCTGGATCGTCAACCACGTCCTCTTCGAAGGAAAAATGCGTGCGCTGTTCTCGATGCTCTTCGGCGCGGGCGTCATCGTGCTCACCGCGCGCGGCGAGGCCAAGGGCGTCAACATGGCCGACATTTACTACCGGCGCCTGCTCTGGCTGATGCTGTTCGGCATCGCGCATGCGTACCTGCTTTGGTATGGCGAAATTCTCTATCCCTACGCGCTCTGCGGCCTTGTGCTCTACCCGTTCCGCAAAATGCGTCCACGGGGTCTCATCATCATCGCCACAGTGAGCCTTGCATTTATGACGGCGTTCATAACCTTCGACGCCTTCGAAAAACGCGACAAACAACAGAAAGCCATGCAGGCGGCACGGCTGCGTCTGGAGGGCAAACCCGTTAGCGACGAGTTGAAGAAGGTTGAAGAGAAGTACCTGGCAGACCTCAAGGAGTTGAAACCCACGCCCGCCCAGGTCAAAGAGGACGACGCAAAGTGGACGGGTGGCTTCCTTTCCGCCATCAAACGCCGCGCCGAGATCGTCATGATGTGGCACGGCATGCCGCTGTATATGGCCTGGAACTTCGATCTTTTCGCGATGATGTTCCTCGGCATGGCGCTGTTTCACCTGGGCGTACTCAGCGCGCGACGCAGTATGAAATTCTATGCCGTGCTGGCGCTGATCGGTTATAGCATCGGCGTTCCGCTGCATTCCTATACCGCTTCGCTGATCGTGGCGAACAACTTCGACAGCGTGACGCACGCGTTCGCCGTCATTCCTTACGAATTCGGCCGCACCGTTGTCGCGCTGTCGCACATGGGCGTCCTGTTCCTTGTGATGAAGGCCGGCCTGCTGCGTTGGCTCACCTCGGCGTTGGCTGCCGTCGGGCAAATGGCGTTCACCAACTACCTCATGCATTCGGTGATCTGTTACACGATCTTTTACGCCTTCGGTTATCACGGCAAACTGCAACGCATTGACACGCTTTACATCCTGCTCGCCATCTGGACCTTCCAACTCATCACGAGCCCCCTCTGGCTCCGCTACTTCCGCTTCGGACCGCTCGAATGGGTGTGGCGCTCGCTCACCTATTGGAAACGGCAGCCATTCCGGCTGAATCCCGTGCCAACTCACGCGCCAGAAGTCGGCCTGACCAGCACTCCCGTTCTCGGCGAGTAGATCATGCGGCTACCATAAACGTTTGAGCGACTCCTTTGCGCCGTTCCGGCCGGTGTTCCGAAATCCGCACCTAGCCACGGTCTTGACGACGTTCTGGCCGCGGCCGTTCGATGCCCGCCGCTATCCCGTTCAGACGCGGCTGTTCCATACGGAATCCGACGTGCAGGTGTTGATCCACACGCAGCGGCCGGAGAACTCGCATGGCGAGGTTGTGCTGGTTCACGGCCTTGAGGGTTCATCGCATGCGCCTTACATGCTGAGCATGGCGCAGGCGTTGTTGGACGAGGGACTTACCGTCCACCGTACCAACATCCGCACTTGCGGCGGCACGGAATTCCTGTGCTCCACGCTTTACCACGCCGGACTCACCAAAGACATCCTCGCTATCCTTACCGACCTCGACCGGCAGCGGCGGACCCCAGCCTATCTAGTCGGTTTCTCACTTGGCGGCAACCAGGTGTTGAAGATGGCAGGTGAGTTGGGCGCCGACGCACGGCGCCTGCTGGCCGGAGCAGTCGCGATTTCGACGCCGATCGACCTCGCGGAGTGCTGCCGGATGCTGGCGCGCCCGTCGAATCGTCTCTACGAGTGGCGGTTCCTTTCGAGCATGCGCAAACGCCTTCGTTTGCGGCGGCCCGCCATCGCCGCCGCACTCCCCTATGAGCGGTTGGACCGCGTGTCTTCGGTGTGGGAATTTGACGATCTGTTCACCGGCCCGGCCTTTGGGTTTACCGGCGCCGAGCACTACTATTCCACGCAGTCCGCAATCCGGTTCCTGAACCAGATTCGTGTGCCCACGTTGGTGGTGCAAGCGCAGGACGACCCGATGATTCCATTCGAGGTCTTTTCGCACCCGGCCTTCGAAAACAACCCTAATCTGACGTTGGCGGCAACTCAACACGGCGGCCACTTGGGATTTCTCAGCGCCCGCGCTCCGCGTATCTGGGTCGACGATGCGGTCCGCCGCTGGATCAGTAGCCGGTTGTAAATCCGCGCAATTCCCGGCCCTCCTGGAACTATTTGAATCCGTTGTTCGTCTGAGTGATGTGCAATCGAGCGCATCCTTCGGCGAAGCTGTGCGAGTGGCCATTTCGTCGCTCCGGTCGAGCAAGCTCAGGAGCTTCCTCACGCTGCTGGGTATCATTCTCGCCACCACCACGCTGATAGCCGTGATGAGCATTATTCACGGCATGGATGTCTACATCGCTCAGAACGTGAGTGACATGGGCGCAGACGGATTTCGCGTGGTGCGC
>DASRHX010000522.1:0-9200 GCA_035650295.1 Bryobacteraceae bacterium
CTGGCAATTGAAGTGGGCTTTCAGATTCACATCGCTGATGAAGAAGCTGCAAGCCTACTGACAGTTCGCGACCTCCATCAACTTGCCATCGACAAACTGCATCACCCACAGAAGAATGTGTGGGAAGGATTGTGCGCGGCAATAGTTGCTGCTGGGTTTCCTCGCGAGAAAATCAGGCCGGAAACATGACTCGGCGACTTGGGAATCGATTAGAACGGAATATCGTCGTCGGTAATCCCCGGATCGAAATCCTGCTCGGCCTGACGCTGCGGGGGCGCGCCGCCTTGCTTCGGCCTATTGCCGCCGGCGCTTCTCGGCATGGAGACTGGCTGGCCGCTCTCGCGCCCGCCGCCTTCGAAGTCGCCGCCCTCACCACGTCCGCCCAGAAGCAGCACGTCATCGGCCATCACCTCGGTGACGTAACGCTTGTTACCGTCCTTGTCGTCGTAGGAGCGCGTCTTGAGCTTGCCCTCGACATACACCTGCTTGCCTTTGGTGAGGTAGTTGGCCAAATTTTCGGCGCGCCAGAGGACGACGTTGTGCCAGTCGGTCTCTTCCTTCCATTCACCTGTCTGCTGGTCTTTCCAGCGGCGGTTGGTGGCGAGGGTGAAGTTCGTCACCGCAGCGCCCGACGGCGTGAAGCGGGTCTCGGCGTCCTTGCCGAGGTGCCCAAGCAGAATGACCTTGTTAACGGAACGGGAAGCCATAGTTTACTTGTGCAGGCTAGCACAAAAGGCTCTCGGCATCATTCGTCCGGCTCGGCGGGCAGCCAAGCGCTCAAATCCTCGACAATCGCCCGCGCCACCGTCAGCGGGGTGCGGTCGCGGTGGAGTCCCTGCCGGTCCCATTCGCGCTGCAATTCCTTCGCCTCGCCGTGCAGCCCGGTTTGGATCTGCACCAGCGCCCCGTCGTCAATTTCCTCGCCCGCCCGAAAATTCAATTCACAGGCAAACACACGTCCGGGTTTGTCCGGGTTGTATAAGGGGATTCCATACTTCCGGCAGATCAGCGGGCGCCACTCGTAAACAGTGCAAATTCCCTCCACCAGCGCCGGACAGGGCAAGCGCGTTCCCTCCGGCGGCAGACCTCCCCAGGCCTCCTGCTCGCCCTTCTCCGACACCAGCCGCGCCCTCGCTTCCAGATACACCCCGGCCCGCTCGCGCATCTGATTTTGTTGGGTCTCGGGCAACGTGCGCACCCCCGCTGACAACACCGCCGCCTCCACTTCCGTGATCTGAAACAACTGGCTGCAGCAAGCCGAACAGCCGGGTCCACAGTGAATCCGCTCGCCGTGTAACATCCGGTTCCGTGAGAACTCCATCTCGATGAGATTACAGATTCTGTGAAAGCTGCCGATCATGATGCTTGTTGTACTAGGCTGTTCAAACTTGAAAAGGATGACCGGCGGGGTTCCCATTCCGCGCACGGATGACATAGAATCATGTGCGAAGAGTGACGGAATTTTGGTTGCACTCTTTCGATCTTGCTACATAATACTGACTATCCGCTTTTGCAGATGCGGCGCGGTAAAGGATCCGGGCCGGGAAGCGACCACGTTAGAGGAGAAGCGAAAGCGCAAAACAAAAGATAGAGATCGGAGCGCTTGGGATGAAGGGTTTGGGACTTTGCGGAGTGCCAAAAGGCGCCCGCAGAACATGGTGGTTGTGGGCGGCGGGCTTGTTGGGCCTGCACGCATACGGGCAGGTGCTGGTATCGCCCCCCGGTAGCCAGGCGACGATTCGCCTGCACAATACGGATCTGGCGGTATTGGAGGCCGGAGAGGAACGGAAGGACCTCCCTTGTACGGTCGTTCCGGAGAAGCCATTCCTAGGCTTCGATCTGAAATTCCACTCCGGCTACGATGTGTCGATTCCTTTAGGTGAACTCGCCGGCAACGAAGACTTGCTCACCATTGTCTTCCGCGTCTCCCCCGAAGGCCGCCGCGAACAACCCATCTATTTCACGCAAAAAATCCGCGTCCCTCCGATTGAGCAAGAAGCAAAAGGCGACGCGCTGGTGCAGGGCGGGTTCGACGTCGGCTCGGGCAAATACTACGTCGACTTGCTGGTCCGCGACCGCGCCGAGCGCGTCTGCTCTCTCTCCTGGGATATCGAAGCGAAACTTCCTTCCAAGGATGCGCAAATCGAGCTCTCCATGGCTGAAGGCGCCGTCCAACCGGTCGAAGGCGCCCAGTTTCGGGAGGAGCCGGCCCCACAGCGTACCGGTGAAGACTTGTTGAATCTGAAAATCCTTGTCAATTTCGCCCCGCAGAAAGCTCTTGCTTCCTCTCTTCGCCCGATCGACACCGCCGCGCTGGTCAGCCTGCTGCGTACCCTTTCGCGCGACCCCCGCGTCGGCCGCTTCTCACTCGTCGCTTTTAATCTGCAGGAGCAGCGCATTCTGTTCCGCCAGGTGGCGGCCGACAAGATCGACTTCCCCGGTCTCGGGGAATCACTCCAATCCCTGAACCTCGGCACGGTCGACCTGAAACGGCTATCCAACAAGAATGGCGGTACGGAGTTCCTTTCTTCACTAATGGAGAAGGAGTTCGCCAATACCGAGCGGGCCGACGCCGTAGTTTTCGCCGGTCCCAAGGCCATGCTCGAGGCGAACATCCCCCCCGAACAGCTTAGACACCTGAGCGAATTCGACGTTCCCGTCTTCTACATGAACTACATCCTCAACCCCCATGCGAATCCCTGGCGCGACTCCATCGGCCAAGCCGTTAAGTTTCTGAAGGGCATAGAGTTTACCATCAGCCGCCCGCGCGATCTTTGGTTCGCGGTCACCGACATGGTGGCCCGTCTCGTGAAAACCAGAAACGCAAAACAAGTGGCGTCGGTCAAAGTAGAATAGAGGAAGGCTCATCAGGGATATGCGAACACTGACCGTCGTGCCCATGTTGTTTATGGTTGCCATGCCGTGGCTGGCGCCGGCACAGATTCCCGGCATCATGCCGCAAATCAAGCCCAACCGGCTTGCTCCCTACGTCCCCTCTCCGCAAAACGTAGTTGAAGAAATGCTTCGCGCCGCCAAGGTAAAGGTGGGCGACACCGTTTATGATCTCGGCTCGGGCGATGGCCGCATCGTGATCACCGCTGCCCAAAAGTTTGGCGCCAAAGCCGTTGGCATCGAAATCAGCCCCAAGGAAGCTAAACTGTCGCGCGAGAAGATCGCGCAGGCCAAGCTTGAAGATCGCGTCAAGATCATCGAAGCCGATGCCCTAACCGCCGACCTTTCCGACGCCGATGTCGTCACGCTCTACTTCCTCACCTCGTCCAACGATCTGCTCCGGCCGCATCTGGAAAAGATGCTGAAGCCCGGCGCGCGAGTCGTCTCGCACGACTACCCGATCCGGGGTTGGAAAGAAACGCGAGTGGAGCAGGTGGAGGCGTTCAAGCGGATCCACCATCTCTACGTCTACGAAATCCCCGCCAAGTAGTTTTCACCGCAGCACGGCCGCGAGCTTTTGAACCGCAGTCGCCAATCTTCTCTCCGTGAACGCACCGAAGCCGAGTAGAAAGCCTTCTGGCGCCTTGTGCTCAACGGCAAAGCGATGCAATCCGTAGCATTCCAGCCCCACATCGAAACAAGCCTTCTCAGCCGTCTCCGACGTCCAGCGTCCCTGAACGTACGCCGGCGTATGGAGTCCTGCCTGTACCTTTGGCAACCGCACCAAGCCCTGCAAATGCCGCGCGCAGGCCTGTTCGAGCGCCTCCAGCCGGCGCGCGTAGATCTCCCGTAACCGGCGCAGGTGCCGCATGAAGTGCCCTTCGGCGATGAAATCGGTGAGTACCATCTGCGAAAACACGGGCGCGTAGAGATCGCACTCCGTCCGCAGCCGCAGGAAGATTTCAGTGAGGCTTTCCGGCAGTACTACGTAGGCCAGGCGGAGACCGGGAAACAATACCTTGTTGAAGGTTCCCATGTACACCACCAAGCCCTGCCGGTCCAGGCCCTGCATCGCCGGGACCGGGCGGCCCTCGTAGCGGAACTCGCTGTCGTAGTCGTCCTCAATGATCCGTGCGCCCGATTCACGCGCCCAGCGCAAGAGATCCAATCGGCGCGCCGCAGGCATGGTTGGACCAAGAGGAAACTGGTGCGCGGGAGTGACGTAGGCGAGCTTCGCAGAGGGGCAGAGCCTTACGGCCTCCTCTATGCGCACGCCTAGCGAGTCCACCGGAACGCCGCGCACAGTAGCGCCGGCCCGTGCAAAAGCCCGGGCGGCGCTCGGGTATCCCGGATCCTCCACCCATGCCTCGTCTCCTGGGCGCAACAGCAGGCGCGCGCACAGATCCAACGCCTGCTGGATGCCGGAAACGATCACCACCTGGGAAGTCTGGCAGTAGACGCCGCGCGAGCTCCCGATGTATTGCCTAACCGCTTCGCGCAGCGGACCGTAGCCGCCTGGATCGCCAGGCTCCATCAGTTCACGTTCACCTCGCCGCAATCGCCTTCCGGCCAGCGCCGCCCAGATCTTCATCGGAAATTCGTCCATGGCCGGTTCTTGAGACCGGAACGGACGCGCAGCCGGACGTGCCTTCGCCGGAATCTTCGCGGCAGGGGGCAGGCTTCCTCCACGCGTACCCGCTTCGAGTAGATCCTCCGGCAGCCAAACGTTCACAAACGTCCCCGCACCCCCGTGGGACCTCACGTAGCCCTCGGCGCGTAGCTGCTCATAAACGGCGACGACCGTTCCGCGCGACAGACCATACTCAGCCGCCAGCACGCGAGTGGGCGGCAGCGCGGACCCCGACGCCAGGAGCCCACTCCTAATTCCCTTGCGCAACTCTTCGTAGAGCTCGATCGCTTTTCGCCGCGCCGCCATATGAAAATTGGTCCAACAGAAATCGGAATAATGGACCTTCTTACAGTACCAGTTCCCCCCTATCCTGAAGTCATGAACGCACGACGAAATTGGCTGCGCACAGCGTTCGCAGCTTTCCTGCCCGCGCTCGCGCCCGCTCAAGGGGCCCGGTCCGTGAAGGTCCTCTTCGAGCGCGCAATCGAGACGCCATTCCCCAACCGGACCGTCTATGTTGTTCGCGTTGATATGCCGCCCGGCGATCCGGTGGCAGCCGCCCACCGCCACTCCGGGCTGACCATTGGCTATGTGCTCTCGGGCACGTATCGCTTCCAGGTGAGCGGTGAGCCGGAGCGCACCTTGAAAGCAGGCGACGTTTTCTTCGAGCCTGAAGGCCACACTCACCTCATCTCCGGCAACGCCAGTCCGGATCAGCCCGCCGCCATTCTTGCCATCATCATCGGCGTGACGGGCAAACCCCTAACTGTACCCGCTTAAAGAAAGGGAACTCATCATGGAACCAAGAATCAACACTCGCAAGGCCGCATATTCTGGCGGCATCAATGCCTTGCTCGGAGTTCACGCCTATATCGACCAGAGCGGTCTTGAACCCGGCCTGTTGAATTTGCTCTATCTTCGAGGTTCGCAGATCAACGGCTGCGCGTTTTGCATCGACATGCACTGGAAGGACCTGCGGGCCATGGGCGAGAGCGAGCAGCGGCTGTACGGCCTGGACGCCTGGGAGGAGTCGCCGTATTACACCGAGCGTGAGCGAGCGGCTCTGCATTGGACCGAAGCGGTGACTAAGGTTCGCGAAGGGCACGTGCCCGATGAGGTCTACGCCATTGTGCGCTCGCAGTTCAGCGAGAAAGAGATCGTCGATCTGACGCTAGCCGTCGGCATGATCAACTTATGGAATCGCCTTGCGATCTCCACGCGTACGGCGGCTGGCGGCTATGTCTCTCCGCATAAGGCGCGCGTGGAAACTATGGCAGCTTCGCGCTAATAACGGCCGCCAAACGATAAGCGGCAAGGGCGGCCCGCTGGTGCGCCACACTCAGCGAGGCCGCTTCATAGGCCGGCGTGCGTCGGAATGGGTTGTCTCTCGTTCCCACGTCCGCTGGCATTGCATACGCCTTTCCCTTCGCTAGCGCAAATCCTTCGTCGATCCACACCGCTGGATCAAGGCTCAACTGGACCGGACGTTTATGCTCCTTCTTGAGCCTCGCCGCCATCCAGTTGATGTAGGCTTCCTCCCGCGTGACGCCGAGCAGATCGTCCCACACCGCATGCAGGTTCGTGTAGCCGTCGACAACCAGCAGGTTGCCGCCCAGGTCCGATGTGGGCCTTCCGGCCCGGTCGACAATATGTTTGGTGAGGCGCGAGACATCGTGCATCGGTTGGTGAACGTCGCCCTCGACATGCAGGAGCCAAACCAGGTGGTACCAATTCAGGTCACCTGAGAGTCCGTCGATCATTTTCGGCAATTCGGTCTTCGCGTTCGGCTCAGGGGTGCGCGGCAGCGGCGATCCATCCGGCGAAAAGTAGAGATTCACAAAGTGCCAGTTGGTGTGGCGCTTGGTGTCGGGAAACGGCTGCAGCGCCGTGGTCGGTTTCGCGTCCCGCCGCGTGTCGTCGTAGAACCGGCTGTCGCCTTTGATGTCATCGGCCCATGCAGCCGCATGAATGAAAGCCCAGCGCGCCGTGTGATTGGCGTCGCCCCTCACGCCTTCGGTGAATCGCGCATAGTCAGGATGTCGCTGAATAATTGCATCCACACGCGCGCGGATCTTCTTCGGGAGCAGGTCATAGGCCATCGCGGCGATGATGCGGTGACCTACCGGATGCCACGCCCATGCCGGCGAAGTCAGCGTCAGGATCAGCAACACACGTAGGAAATGCCGCATGCTCACATCCTCAATTGATAGCCTGCCGCCTTCAACACACCAATCACCCGCTCACGCAGTTCGGTAATCTCTTCGGCTGATAAGGTATGATCCGCCACGCCGACCGTCAGCCGGAAGCTCACGCTCTTCTCTCCCTCTGCCAACGGCGCACCGATATACTGCCGCACGAACTCGACTGTCAACAGGCCGTTCCCGCCGCTGTCCACGATCAGCTTCTGCACTGCACCCACTTCCTCGCCCAGTGTCGTCACCACGGACAGATCGAATTCACTCACCGGGAAGCGCCGCAACGTTTTGTACCTTGCTGGCGGGGGCTGCAACCGATAAAGCGCGTCGAGGTCGAGGTCGAGGATCGCTCCGCGTCCGTGCTCGCAGAACGTGGGGTGCAATTCGAACAGCCGTCCCGATAATTCACCTTGCCAGTGAATGTTCCACACGCGCTGCGGGTGCTCAAATACACGCGCCTCATTCGATCGCTCAACCAGCATTGCCGGCGCCATAATTTCGGCCAGTCGCTTCAGCTCAAATAACCCTGCCTGTCCGTCGCCTTCCCGCGCGTACACAGCGGCCACAACGTGCGGAATTTCGTTGGGCAACTCATCGGGTTGCTTGTGAACCTCATTGCCGATTTCGAACAACCGGAACTCGCCCATGTGGCGTGCGTTGTCTTCGATGTTCTGCACGATTCGCGGAATGAGCGACACCCGCATGAGCCCCTGATCGCTGGCAATGGGATTGAGAACTTGAATGTGGCTCTCCGGCGCGAATCCGAAACGCGCAGCGCGTTCCTGGCTTAAGAAAGAGTAGTTGTAAACCTCTGTGAATCCCTGCGCAACGATGGATTGCCGCAAGGCGTGCTGATACTCCCGTTCAGGCGACGGCGGCGGCGGCGCGGAGGGTACCAGCGGCGCCTGCGGTGGAATCGAAGCATATCCGATTACACGGCCGATCTCTTCCACAAGATCCTCGGCGATGGAAATGTCCTTGGTCGCCCGCCACGAAGGCACAATCACCGTCAGCACGCCTGGCTCGGGTTCGGTGACACCGAACTCGAGCGAGCGTAGGATGCGTTCGACTTCGTCCTGTGGGACCACGCGGCCGATTTTGCGATTCAACCAGTCCAACTCCAGCCGGATGACCGGCGGCGGCTTCATCGGCGCGGCGTTGTCGATGAGCCCACCGGCCATGCGAATTCCCGGCGAGACGAGTTGGAACAGTTCCCAGCAGCGTGCCAGAGCGCGCACTGTGTTGTGCGGATCCTGGGCCTTCTCAAACCGCATACTGGCGTCCGTTCGTACCTTCAAACGCGACGACGTCTTCCGAATGGAGGTCGCCAGGAAATTCGCCGACTCAAGCACCACGCGCTTCGTTCCCGCGTGAATCCCTGTCGGACGTCCGCCAATCACACCAGCAATCGCCTCGGCGCCGCCCGCATCGGCGATCACGAGCGCCTGCTCATCGAGCGAATATTCTTCGTCGTTGAGCGCCAGCACTCTTTCGTCCGCGCGTGCTTTGCGGACGAAAATCGTATCGCCCTTCAATAGGTCGGCGTCGAAGGCGTGCGTCGGCTGCGCCAGTTCGGCCATGACGAAGTTGGTGACGTCGACGATATTGGAAATCGGATTCAGCCCGATCGTTTCAAGCCGATACTGCAGCCACAGCGGCGAGGGACCGATCGTGACGTTTTCAAACACGAGCGCCGAATACCGCGGGCACAGCTCGTAGTCTTCAATCTCGACCTTGAGCGCCGGAGCGCCTGTCCACTGCACCGCAGGCACGGGGTCGCGCAGTTCGCGGCCCGTGATTGCCGCCACCTCGCGGGCTATACCGTGATGGCCCCACAAATCGGGCCGGTGCGTGAGGCTCTTGTTGTCGATCTCGATCACGTGGTCGGGCGCGATGGCCTTCAGCGAATCGCCAGGCGCTCCTTCAGTGAATTCGAGAATGCCTCCGTGCTCACGGTTCACGCCAATTTCATCGCCCGCCGCCAGCATGCCTTCGCTCTCGTGGCCGGACACCCTGGCCTTACCGATCGCCTTGCCGCCGGCAAGCACGGCGCCTGGCATCACCCACGCGGCAAGAATTCCTGCCCGGCAATTGGGCGCGCCACACACCACGTTTTTCATGCCTAGCGGTCCGGCATCGATCTTGGCATAGACGTTCTTCGAGCCTTCGATCGGCTGCACGTCCATGACCCGTACCAGGCGCACACGATCGAGAAATGGAGCGTATGCCTCGATGCTTTCGCACTCGGCCGTCTTCGTCGTAATGAGCGTGCCCAACTCTTGCGGCGTCACCGCAAGCCCGGGAACCAGCTCGGCAATCCAGTTAGCGGAGAACTTCATCGGAATTGGTTCAAGAATCGGAGATCGCCCGACTGCAGCAGCCGGATGTCGTCAATGCCATAGCGCATCATGGCCAGTCGGGTCAGCCCCAAGCCGAACGCGAAACCATTCCAGTCTCGCGGGTCGATACCCCCGGCGCGCAGC
>DASRHX010000523.1:0-3502 GCA_035650295.1 Bryobacteraceae bacterium
CGCCATTTCAGGCCACGATTTTGCACGACCCCGGGGCCGCAGAGCTCGACGACATCCGATACCAGTCGCCTCCGGAACGTTACACGGAGTCGCCATTTCCGACCGCCAAATTGGCGAATCCCGTGTATGCCATGGTGCGGCGCCTGTTTCTTTCGATGGGGCTCGATGCGGCCAACTTCGGAACCAAGCATTGGAACCCCCTTTCCGAATTGCTGAATCGTGGGGACCAAGTGCTGGTTAAGCCGAACCTGGTTTACCACCAGCACTACCGCGATGGGAAACTGCATTGGGTCGTGACCGACCCGCGTCTGGTTCGCGCCGTGTGCGATTACGCGTGTCTGGCCGTGGGCCGCGAAGGCCACGTGATTGTGGGCGACGCGCCACTCCAATCGGCCGATTGGGAGCGCTTGTGCCGGGCGACGCAGATCGACCGCTTGCCGGTATTCTATGCCTCGCACGGATACTCGGTCTCGCTGCGGGACTTTCGCACACTGCGCACGATTGACCGCCGCGGGATGAAATGCGATCCGACTCCGCTACGGGGCGACCCGGCGGGATACCGCGCCGTCGACTTGGGTAAGGATAGTTTGCACGCCGGACGCGACTGGCGGCGCTTTCGCGTAACCAACTACAACCCGCACACCATGCGGGAGCACCACAACGAGCAGCGCCATGAGTAT
Source organism: Bryobacteraceae bacterium (assembly GCA_035650295.1). Classification (GTDB taxonomy): domain Bacteria; phylum Acidobacteriota; class Terriglobia; order Bryobacterales; family Bryobacteraceae; genus JAFLBB01. Next base: position 681 of record DASRHX010000523.1, read on the forward strand.
CTGATTTCGCGCTCCGTGCTGTCTTCGCCCGTGGTGATCAATCTGCCGAAGCTGAAGACGCATCGCAAGTCGGGGATCACGGGACCATTGAAAAATATGGTCGGTATTAATGGATGCAAGGACTGGCTTCCTCATCACTCCTGCGGCAGTGTGCCCGATGGTGGCGACGAATACAGCGGGGCAAGCTCCTGGAAGCGAATAAGCAGTTGGCTAGTCGAGCGAGAGGAAACCTCTACGCATATCGCGCAGAAACTCTCGTGGCACGCGGCGCGGCGGCTGGTGCACGGGCTGGGCAGCAGGATGTCGGCCGACCGCTCATGGGAGGGTTCCTGGAGCGGCAACGATACACTCTGGCGGACGATTCTCGATCTCAACCGGGCCGCGCTTTATGCCGATGCCGAAGGGGTACTGCAAAGACGGCAGCAGCGAGCCATTCTCACAATCGTGGATGCGATACAGGCCGGCGAGGGTGAGGGGCCAATGGCGCCCGACCCGGTTCTGCTCAATTGCCTGATCGGATCCATGCATCCCCTGACCGCCGAAATTGCGTCGGTGCGACTGGCAGGCTGGCCCGAGGAGCGTCTGCGGCACGTGCAAGGCGCCTTTCATCTCCCCTCCTATCCTTTGGATCCGTTCGGCGTGGACGATCTCGACATTCAAGTGAACGATACGCGCGACGGGGCAATGGTTGCCACCACGATAGAGGCGGTCGCGCGGTTCCTGCGCCCCACCTCCGGTTGGACCTACATTCAGCCCGCGCCATCGGTGACCCATCACGCCCTGGCGCGCTCAGTGGAGGTGAGCATCTGATCCGGATACTCCACCTCGTTGCCGGGCTCGGCCAAGGCGGGGCCGAGAAGCAACTCGCCTTGCTGTGCGCCGAAACCTCGCACTTGGTTGAGCACGAGGTGGTGGCAGCGCGGGAAGGAGGATTCCATGGCCGGCACTTGAGCGAACTCGGAATTGCAGTCACCTGCCTGGGCGCGAAATGTCTGAACAGTCCTTCGCTCCTTTTGCGTCTGGCCAGGCAGATCCGCCAGTCACAGCCCGATGTGCTGCATTGCTGGTTGCCGTCGATGAACCTGATGGGCGGGCTGGCCGCACGGATGTCCTATTCCCACCGGCCCAGCGTGATCGCCTCGGTGCGCAACGTGGACGATTGGAAGAACTGGATGAGGGTTGCCGCCGATCGTGTGGCCAGCCACTTGTGGGACCGCGTCCTGTGCAACTCGCGCGCAGGCCTCGAATGCGCGCGCCTCCAGGGCGTTGCCCGCGAAAAATTATATTGGGTTCCCAACGGAGTCGTATCGAGAAGTCCCTTGGGGGACGAGGAACGGGAACGCATCCGCGCACGATGGGGGGTGCCCCTAGGCGGAATCCTGTTTATCTCAGCCTGCCGGTTGGTGCCGCAGAAGCAGGTGCATCTACTGCTGCCGACGGTGCATGAGCTGAGATCGCGATTTCCCGGCGTGCGGCTGCTAGTGTGCGGAGACGGGCCGCTGGGTCCGGCACTCCGGGAGCAGACCGCGGCATTGGGGCTGTCCGCGGAGGTGACGTTCGCGGGGGTGGTTGACGATCCATGGCCGCTGCTGTGCGCCAGCGACGCGCTTGTGATGACTAGCCAGCGCGAGGGAACGTCGAACACCTTGCTCGAAGCCATGCAGGCAGGCTGCGCGGTTTTCGCCACTACGGTCGGCGATAATGCGGCACTCGTGGGAAGCGATGCCGGTTGGACCGGTTCCGCCTCTGGGATGTTACAGGCCATGGAAGAGGCTCTTGCGCAACCTGCGATCCTGGCCCGCTATAGGGCTGCGGCCCGCGACCGTTCCCGCGAGTTTTCGGTACAGAAGATGGCCGCATCCACACTCGGCCACTACGAAGATGTCTTGCGCAGCCAGCCTGCATGGCAGCGTGCGGCGCCAGCCATGGGGAAGGGGAAGTGACTTTTGGGCAACGGCAATCGAACCAAACAGCGGGTCCTCTTTCTTGACTACACAAATGGAATCGGATTGGGCGGCGGGCAACGCAGTCTGCAATTGTTGCTGGAAGAACTGGACCGCGACCGGTTCGAGTTGATGCTGGCCTGTCCGGCCGATGAGGAGATGTTGAACTGCATCCCGGCCGACGTCCGCGTGTATCCGCTCGAACTGCCGAAAGAGTTTCGCACGCTTTCCCGCCGCGGCGGCCGCTGGAAACAAGTACTTTCGTGTCTCCCTGGGGTGTGCCGTCTGCGCAAACGGTGGAGCTCGATCCTGCGCGAGTCGCGGCCCGATCTGATTCACGCCAACAACATGAAGATGTTGTTCCTGGCCGCTTTCGCCGAGCCATGCTCAAGCATTCCGAAGCTGTGGCATGTGCGCGACATCCTTCCGCGCAATGCCATGACGCAGGCTCTCAAACGAACCGGCTCACGCATTTCGACGCGGGTTCTTGCCGTGTCGAAGGCGGTTGCCCGGGAGCTGCCAGTCGCGACGCCAGCCGTGGTTTTCTATAACGCCGTCCGCCTGCCACCGCTCGACGGGTTGGCTTCGATGCGCCGGGAGTTCCGCCAGAGCAACGGAATTGGCGCGCCGGCGTGCGTGATTGGCTACGCCGGACGGCTGGATGCGGGGAAGGGGCTCGACGTTCTGCTCGATGCTTTTTGCCAGTTGAGCGCGGCGAATCCGCGGTTGGAACTCCTGCTCGCCGGGCAAGGGCCCATGGAGGTGGTCCTCAAGCAGATGGCTGCCGTACGAGGCGTTGGCCCGAAGGTCCGCTTCGTGGGCTTTCAACACGACATGACGGGCGCCTGGAGCGCGATGGATATTGCTGCCGTTCCATCC
>DASRHX010000524.1:0-3250 GCA_035650295.1 Bryobacteraceae bacterium
CGAGCAACTGCAGACGTACCGCCATCGCCTCCACCGGATCGCCGGCTGCGGCAACCGTTCCCTTCACGGGACCTTGCTGTGCCACGTAGAAACGTCCATGTCCAAATTGGAGTGCGTCGTATGCGGTGTTGCGATGGCCAAAGGGTGTATCAGCAGCAGACCGATTTCCGTAGATCACTTCGGCGCCGAGCTTTTCCAGCTGCGGATGTGTGGCCGGCACGTGATAGCCCTCGAAGAATGCCTCCTGCGCCATTTTCCAGTTACCCGACACAGTCATGGACTTCCACCAATAGTGGTGCATGTCCGCGATTGCTAGATCCTCGACGAACTGGCGCACTGGTGCGATGAACTCATCAAACGGCTGCGGGCTCGCATCGAAGCTGATGAACACGAAACCTGCCCAGACGGCGACCTTCACTTCCTTGAGGGCGACATCGCTGTCGCGCAATTGGCCGCCGCGAAATTCCTCGCGCTCGAGCACGAAGTGATTCTTGCCTGCCGTGTCCCAACGCCACCCGTGAAAAGGACAAATGATGCGGCCGTTTGCGAATGTTCCGCATCCTTGTGCGAACGCCGTACCTCGATGTGGACAGACGTTGTGAAAAGCCTTGATCGTCGTTTGATCGACTCTCACGACCACGACCGACTGATCGCCAATTTCGTAAGTCGTGTAATCGTTGATCTCGGGAATCTCATCGACACGCGCAGCGACCTGCCATACGCGGGTCCAGAGTCGTTTGTATTCGATCTGTTGGAATGCGGGATCGATGTAGCGACCGACATTGATGCCGTGAGGCATGGTGTTCCAGCTTGGCGGCCAGTGCGCCGCATCTCCAGGCGATTTCGGTTGCTGTTTCTCGCCGTGTTGTTGGTCTACAGCGCTCATAGGCTTGTCTCCGCGCGGCGCACGATGCCGGAATGATCGAGGTGTTCTGCAACAGTCTCCGCGAGTGATTGCGAAGATTTGTAATCCTAGAATATTAGATATCCATTGTGTGGCAAGTGCTCGAAATATTAGAGTTACCGTCGATGCGATAACCGGTAATAACAGGCCTCTAGGCGCATATAACCCGTATCTCTGCATATGCAGACCTCTAGTATTCTAACATCTTAATGTGCTAATCTGACCACACATAGAAGGGGAAGCGTCGCGAGCACGCGCGGCCCGTTTGGTTGCCGCAGACGTCGCCACAACGCACCTTTCTAGTTAAAGAAAGAAAGACACACCGGGGGATTAGCCATGCGTTCGCTGCGCTTGATGCTGTTCATCGTGATCGCCAATCTCTTCATCGTTGGCGTTACGGTTCACGCGGATCCCACAGTGCCTCCACTGCCCAACACCGCGGAACCTCCATTCGGCAATGGCGTGTCCTTTCGTCAAAACGCACTGCTCGACGTCAGCGGGGGTTCGCTCAGCCTTGCTGCATTCGGCTATGTGGAAGAGGAGTTCATCGTCTCCGGCAAGACGAACCTCTATCAGTACGATCCCAGCGGCGCGGTCGCGCTCAAGACGGCAGGTGTCCCGTACGCCACGCGCATCATCGTGCGCCGACCAGCAAATCCGCGCCGATTCAGCGGCAACGTTTACGTCGAAGGAGGCCCAGGCGCCGACGGCATGCCTTGGGCCGCCGACTACATCTTTGCCCATGGTGACGTGTGGGTCTCCATCTTCACGCATGGCCTGCGCATGTTCCCGCAAACCGTGCTGCAGACGTTCGACCCAGTACGGTATGCACAGATCAACTTCCCCGATTTTGGCCAGAACTGGGACATCATGAGTCAGGTCGGACGACTGCTGAAAACGCAGGTCCCGGCCAACCCCCTTCTCGGCTACAACGTCAAGCGCATTTACGCAAACGGCTGGTCTGGCGGCGCCTCGATCTGGTGGTTCTATATCAACGATGGATTTCATCAGCAGGTGCGCATGCCCGATGGCGGCCCCATTTACGACGGCTATCTTGTCGGTGAGCCCAGCGGCTATTCACCCATCAACCAGGACACGTTTCCAGCGCCGATTCCACCGGGCGACCCGCGTCTCACCGTGGTGCTACCACGGGACGTCCCTGCGATCGTGTTGCACTCGCGGCTACAAGAAGTGGCCCGGCGTCGCGCCGATAGCGATGATCCCAACGATCGTTATCGCGTTTACGAAATCGCGGGAGCGACGCACGCAAACCTCCGCGTTTCTCGCGCCTATCGTCAGCCCGAGGCCGCCTTCCACGTTGGCGGCCCTTTCGCGTGCGTGAACGAAATCAGCCGATTCCCTTTCCATTACTACTTCCAATCGACGCTCGCCAGGCTCCACGCCTGGGCCGCTCACGGCGTGAAGCCGCCACCGTCACAGCGTCTCGCGCTCAATCCCGATGGAACCGTGATACTCGATGAGCACGGCAACGATGTCGGCGGTATCCGTTCGACGCAGCTCGATGTGCCGACCGCTCGCTATCTCGCGAACGCAGCGGGACCAGGCGGGCATGCGCTCTGCAACGGTGAAAACGCGCTCGGCGCTCAGGCGCGTTTCTCACCGGAGAAACTCGACGCGCTCTACAAAAACCGCGGCGGCTATGTATTCAGAGTCTTCCAGCGAGCCCATCAGCTCGAGCGCGAAGGCTGGTTATTGCCCGCCGATGCGCGAGAAGTCCTAAGGGAAGCGACTCACTTCCACGGCTTCTAGGGCTCGCCTTCGTCACCCAGGACAGCACGAGGGGGAGACATGCGCTTACCACTTTTCGCTTTGCCTTGGCGTAGCGACTTCTGTCGAAGGTTGATCTCAGTGGGCTTGTTGGGCGCGGTGACGACGTTCGGTGCGGTGACTGCGCGCTCCGTCATCGCAGCGTCGCTTTTGCCACCCGGATTGGAACCCACAGAGATCCACGTCAGCCGCGATCTCACGCACCGCTACGGCGAGCCGTTGGTTCTCGTCAATCCACGGAGCCCCAACATCCTTGTCATTGCCGCTGCCGCGACCGAATTTACGTACGCATGCAAGGCCGCCAACGAACAGAAGTGCCAAATCGTGACTTCGGGCGGTTTCACACAGCCTTATGGGATCGTCAACAATCTGCCCGGCTTCACCGAGGTAGTCATCTTCGTCTCGCTCGATCGTGGCAAGCACTGGCGGCGTGTCCACCTTCCCCAGCGTCCGTCGACGCATCCTGATCTAGCCGAGCCAGGGCATCCCACAGCGACCGTTGGTCCTGATGGGACGTTCTATATCGCCTGGAACGCCACGCGATTCGGCGCGCGCTGC
>DASRHX010000525.1:0-4091 GCA_035650295.1 Bryobacteraceae bacterium
CTGATAGCGATAATGCTCGAGCTGTTGAGTCGCGTGCCGGTTGCTGGCACGTCCAGCGAGATCGGCGAACCATTCGAGCTCGGTGACAGTAAGTTGCAGCCAATCGGCGAGGGCGCCGGAAGACTCGATCGCGGGCAGATCCCACTTCGCGGCAGCTTCCACTGGTTGCATCACCTGCGGATTTGGAGCCCAGCTCTGAACCTCAATTCGCGTGCCATGGCGCAGCAGCGCACGTTGAAGTGCCTCGTCGGCAAGCAGGAATTGGATAACATCGCGACGCCGTGGGCGCGTTTGGTTGGCGTGGGCAACGATGAAGCGCCTGGCGAGCGGACCTAACCAGCGCCACGGCCTGCCGAGTGTTCGCGCACAACGAGCCACAATCCCGTCGCTTGTCTGCTCGCCCGCGAGAATGGTGCTAGCCAGTGCGGTCACAATTGGTGGGGCGCGCATAGTGAACTGCGGCGGAGGGCTCCAACGAGTCTCACACGGCGTGAGCAAGCGTGCGTGGTAGCGCACTGGCGCTCACGCGACGAAATGCCGATACAACACGATTCCCCGGGGTAACCCCGAAGAGGTCAAACCGAACCGGAAAGCTCGATCGAACCGAAGCTTGAAGCCATCCGCCGCTGAAGGCAGGATAACAGCGCCCGTGGTCAAGCCAAGAGCTGCTAGGCGATGAGCCGCCATCCGAACCAAAACATGCCTGCCACCAGCAGCGCCCAGGTAAGTAGACGAGGCTGTTTAATACGTTGTGTGAAGAGAACAAGCAGGACCAGGATCACCGCGGCCGTCACAAGGACGCCGGCGAGGACCGTATGCTGGGCATAGTCGGTTGCGATCTGAAATTGCGCCACGCCAAGGCCATGGAACGCACCGAGTATCGCAACAATCGCCCAACGCACTCGCGAACGAGGGAGAAATAAAATCTCCACAGCGAGGTAGGCGATGGTGAGCGCGGCGGCCATTTCCAGGAAGCGCGGTGCCAATTGCAGACTACGTTGTCCGAAAAAGAGAGCAGCCGCCGATTCGCCCAGGGCGAACGCAAGCCACAGAATTGCCGCCTCGGCCCAGCTGGCGGCGGCGAGCGCAATGCCCAGCAGGAACAACCACTGCCAGGGCGAACTGAGCGTTCGCCAAGCCGCGCCTCCGCATTGACGTATGACGATCTCCATGGGTGTCAGCGGACGGAAACGCAGCTCGGCTTCGGGAAAGGAGAGGTCCAGCACCACTTGCTCGCTGCGCCCGGCACGAGTCGCACGGAGAATGTGGACGTGGTTCGGTACGGTGACCGAAGGAAGGCGCGAGCGCGCGGTGAGTAAGTCGGGTGGAGTGGCAAATTTGTAGGTGGCCGAACAGAACAGCGCATTCTCGGCGTCGATGATATGGCACTCCTGGCTAGTGCGCGCCGGTTGCGCGTCACCGGCACGGAACTCGACACGCGACAGAAGATCGAGCCCCTTCGAAGGGTCAGTCACTTCGTAGAGCGGCATGCGAAGCTCGTAACGCAACTCATCCCCATTGATTTGCGCGTCGCCCGTGCTAATGCTGACGACGTGTGCCGAAAGCGGCAGCGCCGCAAGCAAGAAGCAGGTCAGCTTCATGGGACGCGAGTCACCACGTGAGATTTCTTGTACCGCACCATGATCAGTCTCAGGGTAGCCATAATGGGGATCGCGAGAAACATGCCGGTGATACCGCCAATTTGCTCGCCCGCCAGGACGGCGAAAATAACGAGCAGTGGCGGTAGTTCGACTCCCGAGCCCAATAACAGCGGCTGCAGCACATAGTCAAGGAAGATGCGGTAGACCACCAGGAAGAGGATCAAGGCAAAGAAGCCATGATAGCCGGAAACTGCCGCGACGAGGATAGTCACCACTGCCGCGGTCAACGTGCCTGCGACAGGAACAAATTCGCCAACGGCGCCGACCAGGGCAAGCAACACGGCATAAGGTACGCCCATGATGCCGAGGAAGAGCCAGTAGGTGACGAATGTGGACAGGCTCAGCAGCACGAGTGCACGCACGTACTGCACTAGCAATGTGTGCACGTCATGGAGCAGATCGTCCAGCATGCCTTTTTGAGGATCATCCGCCAAGGCCAGAATCCCGGCTCGATACTCGGCGCTGTCTTTTAGCAGAAAGAAGCTCAGGATGGGCACGAGTACAACGAAGACGAGATTGCTGAGCAAGCTTAGGACCTCGCGGCTCATGGAGGTGATGAGCGGAATCGATTCGCGCAAGTATTCTTCGATGCGCTGTTGGATCTCCACGGACAGGCGGAGGCGGAAAGGTTGAAGCCACTCCGGCAAAGGAATTCGCTGCAGTGCGTTGGGGTCGGAGAGAAGTTCTGGCAGCCGGACGGACAGACTTGCAGCTTCGTGGGCGAGTTGTGTGCCCACCGTGGAGGCAGCGAAGCCGAGCAGGGTCATGATGACGAGGTAGAGGACGAGCAGCGAGACAGTGCGCGGGATTCGCGCGGGGCGAAAACGATCGGCGATGCAGAGCAGAGGGTCCAGCAAATAGGCCAGAAGAATGGCACAAATGAAGATCAGCAGCGTTCGCCGTACAAGGAAAGCCGCAACGGCTAAGGCGAGGATCAGGAGGACGGTCCAGGTGGCGCGGGCAGTGCGGCTGTCGATGCCGAGCATGGGGCTATGCTAGCGCAGGCCGCGTCGTGGGATACTGCTTGCAATCATGCGTGCGGCGGTTTTAAGACGCGTATTCCTGTTGATCGCAGTGTGCCTGAGCTTGTGCCCGGCCGAAGAGGTCACCCTGCGCGGCTTGGAGAAACCGGTCGAGATCATCCGCGACCGCTGGGGCGTGCCGCACATCTACGCTGAAACACAGCATGACCTGTTCTTCGCCCAAGGCTGGGTGACGGCGCGTGACCGGCTGTACCAGATCGATCTGTGGCGCCGCGTGAATAACGGCCGTCTGGCTGAAGTGTTGGGCCCGCAGGTGTTGCAACGCGACCGAATGGCCCGCTTGGTTCGCTATCGCGGCGATTGGAACGCGGAGTGGCGGGCCTACTCGCCGGATGCCAAGGAAATCGCCCAGGCCTTCACACGGGGCATCAATGCTTATATCGATTCGCTCGCCGGAGTGCGGCCGCTGGAATTCCGATTGGCAGGCTACGATCCCGGCAAGTGGGAGCCCGAAGACGTAACCGGGCGCGTCGCCGGGTTGCTCATGACTCGAAACATTGCGCGCGAAGTCGGGCGCGCCCTCGATATTCAGCGTCATGGCCTGACCCAGGTGCAAAGGCTTTTGCCGACCGTTCCGGCAATGCCGTTGATAATTCCCAAGGGGTTGAGTCTGGACACCATTCACTCCGGCATTTTGCAGTATTACAACGAAGCGATCAGTAACGTGCAATTTCCCGACCGTGGTGACAGTAGTGGCGAAGGCCCCGCCGCCTATACGATCGAAGAGCGGCAGGAGTGGGGCAGCAACAATTGGGCCGTCGGCGGGGCGCATACTGCCACAGGCAAACCAATTCTGGCAAGCGATCCGCACCGTCCCATCATGATTCCGTCCCTGCGCAAGACCGTGCATCTCGTGGGGCCGGGATGGAACGCGTTTGGCGCGGGAGAGCCTGCCTTGCCCGGCATTGCGTTGGGCCACAACGACGAGATCGGTTATGGGTTCACCATCGTCAACATCGACCAGGCTGATCTTTATGTCGAAGAGTTGAACGAGTCCAACCCGGACGAATATTGGTACAAAGGCAAACTCAAGAAGTTACAAGTAGTGAAGGAGCGCATTCCCGTTCGCGGCCCCGATGGCAAGGTCACCGAGCGCGCGGTGGAGTTGCGTTACTCGATTCATGGCCCCATCCTCTCCGAGGATCTCGGCAAGCACCGCGCGTTCGCCCTGAAGTGGGTTGGCGCCGAACCGGGTGGCGCGGGATATCTGGGAGCGTTGTCACTCGGACGCGCGAGGAACTGGGAAGAGTTCCGGCGGTCCGCCGCCAACTACAAGGTGCCTTCGGAGAACCTAATGTATGCCGACCGGGCCGGCAACATCGGTTGGTTCGCTTCCGGCGAGGCGCCGGTGCGCAAGAACTGGGATGGGCTTCTTCCGGTACCTGGC
>DASRHX010000526.1:0-9911 GCA_035650295.1 Bryobacteraceae bacterium
CAATTAGTGGAAGCGCCGACGTCCATTCGCGACGTGGCGAGCGATGAGAGACTGCCAGCCGCTATCTATGTAATCGCAGCCGAAGGTGGCACTCCCGTGGCGATGAAGGCTCCCGCATTCGGCGCGAAAGTGTCCGCGGGACCTTTTCAGTGGTCGCCTGACAGTAAGAAGGTGGCCTGGAGAGTCGGGGGTCCTGATCACAAAAAGCAGCAGCTTATCGTCTACGATGCCTCAAACGGTGGCATGACAGTCGCGCACGAAGATACCGACGAGCGCTGGATTGAGCCAACTGCGTTCGACTGGTCGCCAGATTCACAGCGGCTGATGGTCGTCAGCGAGCGCGACGGCTTCGCGCACATCTACACGGTCCTTCCGGACGGCAAGGATCGGAAACAGCTCACCAGCGGAAAGTGGGAAACGCGCGGCGAAGCTGTCGGCTTCACCTGCGCCGAGCCACATTGGCGCCAGGACGGTTGGATTTACTTCAACTCCAACGAAGAGAGCACCGCGCAGCGCCACTTTTATCGCGTGAAGGCAGACGGCTCGTCGAAGGAAAAGCTTTCCTCAGGTTTTGGCGTCAACTGCGGCCTCGCCAGCGAGGACGGCTCCCACCGCGCCATCATGCAAGCCGCCCTTGCCCAGCCCTTCGACCTTTGGGTGGACGGTAAGCGCGTCACCACTTCGCCCCGGCCTGAGTTCAACTCCATCCCCTGGCCGAAGCAAGAATTCGTAAGCTTTCCTTCGCGCGGCGACAAGGCCACAGTGAAGGCCAAGCTCATGCTGCCGCCGGGATATCTACCCGGCGGGGCTCGGCAGTGGCCCTGTGTCTTCTACATTCACGGCGCGGGTATCGCCACCAGCGTGCTGGAACAATGGGGCAGCTACAACGAGTTGCGCTCCGTGTTCAATTCCTGGCTCGCCTCCATGGGCTACGTTGTCGTCGATCTCGACTATCGTGGCAGCACCGGCTATGGCCGCGACTGGCGCTCCGGTGTGTACCTGCACATGGGCGGGAAGGATCTGGAAGACATACTCGGCGCCGTGGACTACGTAAGCAACCATGTCAATGTGGACATGAGGAGGCTCGGCATCTGGGGCGTCAGCTACGGCGGATTCATGACCAATATGGCTATGTTCCTCGCCCCCAATACGTTTCGTGCCGGCGTCGGCTGGGCATCGGTGAACGATTGGGAGAACTACAACTCCGGCTATACGCAGCGCCGGTTGAATACGCCGAAGTCTAATCCCGAGGCCTATCGGCGCAGCTCGCCGATCCTCTTCTCGCACCGCCTCAAAAATCCGCTGCTCATTCTGCATGGCATGGTCGATTCGAACGTTCTCTTTCAGGACGCAGTGCAGTTGACTGAAAAGCTCATTCAAGAGGGAAAGAGTTTCGAACACTTTTACTACCCCCAGGAGGACCACGGTTTCGTGCGCGATGAGACACTTCAGGACGCCTTCCGGCGCACCGGCGAATTCTTGGAACGGCATCTGAAATGACAGCGTTCCCGAGGTTCTATCCGATCCTGGACGTTGTCACTTTGCACCGGCGAGGCTGCACGATGCCGGAGTCGGCGGTGGCGATGATTGAAGGCGGATCCCGTGTCATCCAACTCCGTTTGAAGAGCAACCCAACCCAGAGAAATTTAGAGGACGCCGACAAAGTGGCCGAACAATGCCGCCGCCACGGCGTAATCTGGATCGTCAACGATCGAGCCGACATCGCGCTGTTGACCGGTGCCGGACTGCACCTGGGACAGGATGACTTACCCGCGGCGACTGCCCGCGGATTGATGGGCGAGATGGCCATCATCGGACTGTCTACGCACAACGCCTCGCAGATGCGGGCGGCGACGCTCGAGCCGGTCGACTATGTCGCCATTGGGCCAGTGTTCGCCACGGCGTCGAAGGATCAACCCGACCCCGAAGTTGGACTGGAAGGCATTACTCAGGTACGCATGCTCACGAACCTTCCAATGATTGCCATCGGCGGCATCACCCGCGACAACGTGGAGAGTGTTCTCGACGCGGGCGCCGACTCGGTAGCCGTCATTGGCGATATCTATCCCGATCCATGCGATCCCTCCACCCTCCGCCAACGTGTCCGCGATTGGATCCGCATAACTGGATGACCGGTAAAGCCATCATGAACCCACCGCGCGAAGAGTTGAAGAAAAGTCTGGGCCTACTGGATGGCACAACGCTCGTCATGGGCTCCATGATCGGTTCCGGCGTCTTCATCGTCGCTGCCGACATCTCGCGCCAGGTCGGAGCCCCCGGCCCCATGCTGATGACCTGGGTTGTAACGGCGCTGCTCACACTGATCGCCGCGCTGAGTTACGGCGAGTTGGCGGCTGCGATGCCCCACGCCGGCGGCCAGTACGTCTATCTTCGCGAAGCGTTCGGACCGTTGTTCGGGTTCCTGTTCGGATGGACGATGTTCCTCGTGATTCAAACCGGAACGATCGCCGCCGTGGCCGTGGCCTTTGCGAAGTTTCTTGGCGTGTTCGCTCCCGGCCTGCCTCAACAGGCCGTCGCTATCGCCGTCATCGTTCTGCTCACCTTCGTCAACGCGCAGGGCGTGCGGGCCGGGGCTATGGTGCAAAACGTCTTCACATTTGCCAAGACAGCGGGGCTGCTCGGCTTGGTCGGCGCCTGCATTTTCTTCGGACGCAATGAAGTGGCTGTGGCGCGGAACTTCGGCGATCAATTCTGGGGAGCCGGTGTTGACTGGAATACCGTGCGGCTCATCGGCGTGGCCATGGTCGGCGCGTTATTCAGCTCCGACGCCTGGAACAGCGTTACGTTTACCGCGGGCGAGATGCGCAACCCGAGTAAGACTGTTCCGCTCTCCCTGACCCTCGGAGTAACGATCGTTTCGGTAATCTACCTCGCCTGCAACTACGGCTACCTGCTCGTCCTGCCGCTCGAGGCGATCCAAAGTGCCCCTGCTGATCGCGTCGGCACCGAAGCCGCCCGCGCCGTTTTCGGTTCGAGCGCCGTGCAACTGATGGCGGTGGCGATCATGGTGTCGACGTTTGGTTGCGTCAATGGACTCATCCTAGCCGGGGCGCGCGTCTACTATGCGATGGCGTTGGACGGTCTGTTTTTTAAACAGGTGGCCAAGGTCGATCCCGTGCGTCACACACCGGTCACGTCGCTAGTCGTGCAGGGCGTTTGGGCCTGCGCATTGACGCTCACGGGCACCTACAGCGATCTTCTGGACTATGTTATATTCGCAGTCTTGCTCTTCTACATCCTGACGATTGCGGGGCTTTTCGTATTGCGCCGCACCCGTCCCGGCATGGAGAGACCTTACCGCGCGATCGGCTATCCCGTCTTGCCAGCGCTGTACATCCTCGTTGCGGGTTCAATCGAAATTCTGTTGCTGTTATACAAGCCAAACTACACTTGGCCGGGGCTCATCATCGTGATGCTGGGTGTGCCGGTTTACTTCATGTGGAGGAAACGGGAGGTCACGACATGAGTCTCTTCGTTAAGAAGCCACTCGACACGATCATTGCCGAGAGTACGGGCGAGCATGCGCTCAAACGAACACTTACCGCGCCACAGTTAGTGGCGCTTGGCATCGGCGCGATCATCGGAGCGGGCCTGTTCTCGCTTACCGGCATCGCCGCCGCCAATCACGCAGGACCGGCCGTCACCATCTCATTCGTGGTCGCGGCTATCGGATGTGCCTTCGCCGGACTCTGCTACAGCGAGTTCGCCACGATGATCCCCATCGCTGGAAGCGCGTACACCTATTCCTACGCCACTATGGGCGAGTTCATGGCCTGGGTCATCGGCTGGGATCTCGTACTTGAATACGCCGTCGGCGCGGCTACCGTCGCGGTCAGTTGGTCGAGATATGTCGTTTCCTTATGCCACGATTTTGGCATCGAACTTCCACCCCATCTGGTCAATTCCCCCTTTACAACTCTCCCCGACGGCACCACAGGCTTGATCAACCTACCCGCCATCATCATTGTCGTGCTGGTATCGACGCTCCTCATCATAGGTATTCAGGAATCGGCCAGCGTCAATTCGGTAATCGTTGTTCTCAAGGTGGGCGTCGTCGTTCTCTTCATCCTGTTCGGCTGGGCGTATATCAACGGCGACAACTATACCCCCTACATTCCGCAGAACACCGGCGAGTCTGGCCACTTTGGATGGAGCGGAGTGCTGCGCGCCGCCGGTGTTGTCTTCTTCGCCTTCATCGGATTCGACGCCGTCTCCACAGCCGCGCAGGAAGCCAAGAACCCCCAGCGCGACATGCCCATCGGCATCATCGGTTCGCTCGTTGTCTGCACCATCCTCTACGTGTTGTTCGCCCACGTTCTCACCGGCATCGTTCCCTACAAGTTGCTTGACGACGCAGCCCCGGTCGCTGTCGCCGTGGACCGCACGCCGTATGTCTGGCTGAAAACCGCCGTGAAGGTGGCCATCATCGCCGGTTACACCTCGGTGATCCTGGTCATGTTGCTCGGCCAGTCCCGCGTGTTCTACTCGATGTCGCGCGATGGACTGCTGCCCAAGATCTTCTCCGAACTGCACACGAAGTTCCGCACTCCTTACAAGAGCAACATCCTGTTCATGATATTCGTGGCCCTCTTTGCGGCGCTCACACCGATTCAGATTGTCGGCGAAATGACCTCGATCGGCACGCTGTTCGCTTTCGTGTTGGTCAGTGCGGGAATTTTGATCATGCGCAAAACACACCCCAATATGCCGCGTCCATTCCGCACGCCCTTCGTGCCGTTGGTGCCCATACTCGGCATCCTATTCAACCTCCTTCTCATGTTCGGCCTCGGCTGGGAAAACTGGATGCGCTTGTTTGTATGGATGGGCCTTGGCTTCGTCGTCTTCTTCGCATACAGCCGCAGCCACAGCAGGCTCGCGCGTAAGTCCTAGCTCCCGGCGCTACAATGGGCGCATGGGTACCCTACGCACAACGGGACTTCGGAGCGCGCTTCTCCTCGCTGCACTTTCGGTAACAGCCATGGCCAAGCCAAACCTCACGGGCACATGGAAACTCGATGTCTCCAAGAGTGAGTTCGGCGCGATGCCTGGACCTTCTTCCATGACCCGCGTGATCACCCACAACGACCCGGCCATGACCGTCAAAACCACCCAGGCCGGCCAGCGTGGCGAATTCACCACCGAGCTCAAATACACCACCGACGGTAAAGAGAGCGTGAACACGACCCGCATGGGCGAAGTGAAATCACTCGTTTCTTGGGAAGGCGACACACTCGTTGTGAAGTACAAACTCAATACGCCGAACGCCGGCGAACTCAACTTCGAGGAACGTTGGGACGTCGAAGCCGACGGCAAGTCGATGACCGTTAAAACCAAGGTCACGGGAACCGGCGAGCCAATGAACCGGAAGATGGTTTTTACGAAAGAGTAGTGCTGCGCTTGCGGACGTGTTCCAGTACGCGCCTGTGGATCCGAGTCACGATCGCGTCGCTCCACAGCCGCCAGTAGGTACGACCATTGGCGAGAGGCTCGAGCCGGAATTCGCCTTGTGTCGCTTCAAGGAATCCTCGCAGGTGCGGAACGCTGTTCAGGTGGCCGTAGGGCGTCCATTCGTGCATCGGCGGTGGCGAGGCGGTAATTGGCCCGTTGAGAATCCGGCAGGAAGTGAAGGTAGTTCGAAACGCTCCACGACGGCCTATGCAGAATCAGCCGGTGCAGGTCGAACTTCAACACAAACAGCACGAGCCCATTACGGCATACAGTTCGCGCGAGATTCGCCGGACCGAGTTCATCTGGCGCTAGCCGTCACGGCCTCATCGCAACCGTGCGCGGCGGCGTCGACGTTCCGCCGTCAATCGCGATCCTCCACGACCCATCCTTCTGCCGCTTCCAAATCGTGATGTAGCGCCCCTCGCTTTCGAATGCCTTTCCGTCCTTGTCGGTCCAGTACCTCTGCGAAGCGCCAAGCGTGTAGCCGAGATCGCCCGACTTCGCCACATCCGCGAAATCGGGCTGCCAGCGGAGGGTGTTGCCTTTCTTCGAGAAGAATCCGTCCATCGCCTTGCGCACTTCCTCGCGCCCACGAATGACGCGGACGCCGTTCATCCCGCCATCTTCGGCGAAGTATCCAGCCCACGCCGTTGCACCATCGGTTCCCGCCTTGGCCACAGCCGCTTCGAAAGCGCGGTCCGCATCCATTACTTCCCGCTTGTAATCCTTTGCTGCATCGACGGCCAGTACGAAAAATCCCAGCGTACACAGGTGAAGCAGAACGAAATAAGCTCGGCGCATGTAGCTTAGGGTACAAGTACAATGCGCCCGCGCACATCCCCCCGCCGCAGCCGGTCGAAGACCTGATTCACCTGATCGAGCGGCTGCGTCTCCACATGGCATCGGATCCCGGTCCTCGCCGCGAGCGCCAGCAGGTCGCGCACGTCCTGCCGCGTGCCAACTGCCGAACCCAGAATCCGCAGCTCGCCTCCGACAATCGGAATCACCGGCAATTGCAGATCCTGCGCCGGCATTCCAACCACCATGATCGTTCCGCCGCGCTTTACCCCATTCACCGCCGACCGGTAGGCCGAACCCGATGCGGCCGTCACGACGGCGATCTCGGCCCCCCATGCCCGCAGGATTTTGTCCGGCAAATCCGATGACGCATCGACCACCTCATGCGCGCCGCACTCCTTGGCCATCTCCAGCTTGTCGGTGCTGACGTCGATGGCGCATACAATCGCGCCCATTTGCCGCGCGATCTGAATCGCCAAGTGGCCCAGTCCGCCCACTCCGAAGATCGCCACGCGTTGCCCGCGCGCAAGCCCGCTCGACTTGATCGCCTTAAACGCCGTGACGCCGGCGCAAAATAGGGGCGCGGCTTCGGTGGCCGCAAGACCATCGGGAATGCGAATGACGTGAGAAATCGGCGCGGTCATGTATTGCGCATAGCCGCCGTCGGTCATCACGCCCGTGATGCGCTGCTTCTGGCAGAGCGATTCGCGGCCGTGCAGACAGTATTCACACCCCCCGCAACTCCAGCCCAGCCACGGAATGCCGACGCGCGTCTTGTTCGATTCGATTACGCCTGCCACCTCGTGGCCAAGGATCAACGGTAGCTTCGCCGCGCGCTTCATCGCCGCCCAATCGCCGTCGGCCAGGTGCACGTCCGAATGGCATGCGCCACAGGCTTCCACTCGAACCAGTACTTCGCCCGGACCGGGCGTGGGCTTGGGTCTGTCACCGACGATGAGCGGCTGTCCGTACTCCTCGAGAATCGCGGCGTGCATCCGTACCATTATCGCTACCGGCAGCTCACGCGAACGCGCCTCCAATGTTCCGTCTCAAGGATCGGCTGCGAATAGTAATCGCGCGCCGCCTGCCACGCACGCACACGCGCAATCCGCTCCACGGTCGCTGGGTGTGTTGACAGCGCGCCATCGAGCCAAGGAACAGCCGTGTCGTTGCGCGCCAGTTTCTCGAAGAACGACAGGAATCCTGCGGCGGAGATGCGTGCCGACCGCAGCATCTCCAGCGCCCCGTCATCGGCCTCCAGTTCGTCCTCGCGCTGCATCTTCATCCCTGCCAGCGCTCCGCCCATTCGCGCCGTCACCGGATCCGACCCGCCGGTCACCAGGCCAATCAACATCCATAGCGCCGCCTCGCGCCCCAGCGCCTTCATCGAATGCCGCTGCACGGCATGCTGCATCTCATGCGCCAGCACGCCCGCCAACTCCTCCGGCGTGTCCGCGCTACGCAGCAGACCACGATACACCACGATATAGCCGCCCGGCAGCGTCACCGCGTTCAATACCGGCTGATCCACCACGCGAATGTCGAACGGCCCCTGCTCCGCCGGAAGTGACTCCGATAACCGCCGTGAAATCGCCTGCATTGCCAGGTACAGATCCCGGTCGCTGCATGTCGATCCCTCCGGCGCGAACTCGCGAATCGCCACATCGCCGATCTTCTTCTCCCAGGAACGCGGCGCCAGCATTGCCGCCCAACTTCCGATCCAGCCGATTGCGAACCACGCAAGCAGGCCCGCAGCCGCAATCCCGCCCACGTACCCCGCGACGACCAAGCCGACCTTTTGATTGCTTGGGCTCTTGAACTGCGCCTTTGTCGCAGGCGCAATCCGGTGCAGCGAATCGATCATAGTTCGATCCGCAATCCGCACCGACTGCCCATCGCACACGAACTCAACCTCGTTCGAAGTTCCAGCGCCCTGCTTTACTCGCGGCCACGGCCAGCGTTGCCATTCGCCTTCGGCGTTTTGTACATCGAGCCCCTCAATCGTCGGGCTTACCATCGTCTGCCGCTCGCGCTTCGTGCGTTGATCCACCAGCGTCGCGGTCCATTCGGCCCCCCAGGTCGGCATGCCGAACCATGATTTCACGGAGAACGGAGACGCGCACGCCGTGGCGGCGATGACGGATAATCTTTACAGTCCACCTATCATGCGCACTGTACTTTTGATGGCGCTCGGCTCCCTGTGTGCCGCCACCTACGCCAAGACGATTGACTTCCAGCGCGACATCCGCCCCGTGCTTTCGGACAACTGTTTCGCCTGTCACGGGCCCGACTCCAAAACGCGCATGGCAGCCCTCCGCCTCGACCTGAAAGATGCCGCCTTTGCCGCACGTCCCAAAGGCGCCGCCATAGTCCCCGGCAAACCGGAACGCAGCCTACTTTATCTCCGGATCACGGAGCAGAAGGCGGCCCTCCGCATGCCGCCCGAATCCTCCCACAAGAAGCTCACCGCCGATCAAATCGCTCTTCTCAAACAATGGATCGCTGCCGGCGCACCCTGGCGTGAGCACTGGTCTTTCCAAGCCCCCGTCAAGGTCGCTCCGCCAGCCGTCAAAAACGCCGCATGGGCCCGCAACCCGATCGACCGTTTCATCCTCGCCAAACTCGAAGCCGCCGGACTTACCCCCGAATCCGCCGCCGACAAGCGCAGCCTCATCCGCCGTGTCTCGCTCGATGCCACCGGCCTCCCGCCCAAGCCCTCCGACATCGAGGAGTACCTCAAAGACACCTCGCCCAAAGCCTACGAAAAAATGGTCGACCGCTTCCTCGCCTCTCCCCACTACGGAGAACACCGCGGCCGTTACTGGCTCGACGCCGCCCGCTACGGCGACACCCACGGCATCCACGTCGACAACTACCGCGAGATCTGGCCCTACCGCGATTGGGTTATCCAGGCATTCAACCGCAACCTCCCCTTCGATCAATTCACCATCGAACAACTCGCCGGCGACATGCTTCCGGGCGCGACTCTCGATCAGAGAATCGCCACCGGCTTCCATCGTTGCAACGTCACCACCAACGAAGCAGGCATCATTGAGGACGAATACGAAGAGATCTACGCGAAAGACCGCGCCGATACCACCGGTGCCGTCTGGCTGGGCCTCACCGTCGGTTGCGCCACCTGCCACGACCACAAATTCGATCCAATTCTTCAAAAGGACTTCTACGCGCTCGGCGCCTTCTTCCGCAACACCACGCAGCGCGTGATGGACGGCAACACACCCGACTCGCCGCCCATCATGATCGTTCCGCGCAAGGCTGACCGTGAAGAATGGGCCAAGATTACTGCCCGCCAGCGCGCCGTCCGCGAAGAGATGGCCGCGTCCCGCACCAGCGCCCGCGACGCATTTGAAAAATGGCAGCAGGCGCGTACGAAAACCGATGCACCCCAGCTCCTCGGTGACAAGGCGTCCATCTTCTCCGCCGACATTGCCGCTCTCGCCCATTCGAGCGACGCCGTCACGCTGGGCGCCTCGCCCGTTGAAGGAATGCCCGCTCTCAAATTCGCCAAAGAAGACGGCCTTGTCATTCCCAAGGTCCGCAAACTCGATGCCGACGAGCCCTTCTCAATCTCCGTCCTCTTCTATTTCCCTGAAGGCGAGCAAAACAACGGCCTCGCCGCGCAG
>DASRHX010000527.1:0-2090 GCA_035650295.1 Bryobacteraceae bacterium
GAGATCAACAATGCCTGCGATCCCGCACATAAGAGGTTGCTCTACTTTGGACGCCGCCCGCTGGCGACCGTTCTTTCACTTAGAGAAGGTGTAATAAGTCCGGAGAAAGTCTATTTGGCAAGGTGCTATTTAAACGGCCGCCTCAGATTGCTGACTTTTGCAAATTTGACGTCCGATGTCGGGGATGGGGTGTTTCACCCATTATACGAACCCCGCGTTCCTCTCGCAGCCGGGCCACCGGCCAAAACATGCGTGACAATCAATTCAAACTGTAACGCTGCCCAGCCACCTCGTGGCTTGACGGATTGCCGATGGGCGCATAAGACCCTTGAGTTCAAATGTCGAAAGACCGGATTGCTATCATAGGAATCGGTTGCCGATTCCCAGGCGGAATCAATCACCCAGACGCTCTTTGGAAACTCCTGGTCGCAGGCCGTGAGGCTGTCGGCGACGTGCCGACGGATCGGTGGAACGTCGAACGCTTCTACGATTCGGAGCCAGGAATTCTCGGAAAATCCATCGCCCGCCGCGGCGGCTTTGTCGATGGTATCGACCAGTTCGATCAGCAGTTTTTCAGCATCTCGCCGCGCGAAGCGCCTTACGTCGATCCGCAGCACCGGCTGCTCCTCGAGACCGCGTGGGAGGCGATCGAAGACGCGGGCCTCGTGCTCGATTTTGAAAAGGGCACCGACATCGGCGTGTTCGTTGGCATTTCGCACAATGATTATCAGATCATCCAGGGCACGCCCTGGAACTCGCAGGGCATTTCGCCACATTCGCCCACCGGTAGTGCGCACAGCATCGCTGCCAACCGCATCTCCTACTGCCTGAATCTGCGCGGCCCAAGTGTCGCGATGGACACCGCGTGCTCATCCGGACTTACCGCGCTCTACGCGGCGTGCGAACACATTCGGACCGGACGCGGCAACACCGCGCTCGCGGGTGCCGTGACGGTGATGATCACGCCCGGCGGTTTCATCGGTTTCTCCCAGGCCTCGATGCTTTCGCCGGACGGCAAGTGCAAGGCGTTCGACGCTTCGGCCGACGGCTTCGTTCGCGGTGAAGGCGCGGGCATGGTACTGCTGAAGCGGCTGTCGCAGGCGATCGCCGATGGCGACCCGATCCACGGCGTGATCATCGGCACGGCGCTGAACCAGGACGGCCATACCAACGGCATCTCGCTCCCGAGCCCGGAGGCGCAGGCGCAGCTCATCCGCGACGCCTGCACAGACGCCGGTATTGCGCCGTCGCGGGTTGGGTTTGTCGAAGCGCATGGCACAGGTACGGCCGTGGGCGATCCGATCGAAGCCCACGCCCTCTCGAAAGCCTTGTGCGCCGACCGACCAGCCGCAGCCCCGCTGCTCATCGGCTCGGTGAAGACGAACCTTGGTCACTTGGAAACCGCCGCCGGCATCGCGGGTCTGGTAAAAGCGCTGCTGGTGCTCAAGCATGGGCAGGTTCCCGCGAACCTCCATTTTGAGACGCCGAATCCGAACATCGACTTCAATGGATTGAAGCTGCGCGTGAACTCCACGCTCGAACCATTCCCGGAGACCGAGGGCCCGCGCATCATAGGTGTGAACTCGTTCGGCTTCGGCGGCGCCAACGCGCACATCATTATCGAGGAAGCGCCGCCACGTCCGCACCACTGGCACCATGAAACTCTCACCGAACGCGCCTGGCCCATCGTCCTTTCCGCGCGCTCAGAGGACGCACTGCGGGGCTCCGCACTGCATCTAGCGCAATGGCTCGAGGAGCGTTCGCACGCTAATGGAGACTCTCCGTCGATGCCCGATCTCGCTTATTCGCTCGGAGCGCGGCGCAATCACCACCCATATCGGCTCACCACTGTCACAAAATCGACGACCGAGCTGGTCCAGGAACTCAACGGCTTCGCCGCGAAACAGGAAAACCCGAAGATCCGCACCGCTTTCACTCCGCGCCGCGACGCGCCGCCGCGCATCGCTTTCGTGATGAGCGGACAGGGTCCGCAATGGTTCGGGATGGGCCGCGAACTGATGCGTCACGAGCCGGTTTTCCGCGAGAGCCTTGCACGCTGCGCGAACGCGATGAAACCGTGGGCGCGCTTT
>DASRHX010000528.1:0-7708 GCA_035650295.1 Bryobacteraceae bacterium
CCGCCAGGTCCCCTTTGCGCAGTTTGTCGATGCGCCCGGCCGCCGCCGCACGCCACGCCGCATCCGGCGCATGGCCCGCGTAACCGGATTCAACGCCAAGATCCACGGGATTTGCATCGGGCCCGTAGTTGTTCACATCGAAGCCGGCCACTTCGAACGCCTGTTTCTGGTACCCGAGCCAGAATTCCAACCGGTAGCCACGCGCCGCATAGCCTTCGGCCATCCGGAACGCAAATCGCGCGTTCTGCCACTGGGGACCGATAGCCAGAATCGGATCGGAGGACTTAGTGTATGGGTCGGTATTGCGCTCAACGACGAAGCGCGTGATGCATTCGCCGTCGACCGGCTCGACGCAGCGCAGCCACACCGACACCAGGATCAGGTCGCCCTTCTCCGCGGCCACCGGCCACCACCGCGCACGAGCGCCATACGCGCCCACCGACTCAGGGTTCGGCGGCACGGTGTGCGTGGTCAATCGCAACGCCGGTGTCGTTCCGTCGCTGCCCACCAGCACAGGCTCGATCCGTGCGTACTGCGAACCGACGGTCTCCACGATCGTCAGCGGGTCGCCGTTGAATACCGTCGACTCTGCGTGGACTGTAGCCGCCGCGAGCAAAGCACAAACAAGACCAACCCTCATCCGATTCCAGAGTAACCGGATGGCGCCTCGAACGGACAATGCGCGTCACTTTGGAACGCTGGACGCCGGAATATTCGTCTAATAAAGGGAATGAAATTCCGCGCCGCACTGCTTTTCCCGCTCCTCGCCCTGTCAGGCGCAAGTCAGTCCGTTCAGCCCGCGCCTGATGCAAGCGCGATCATACGTAAGGCATTTTCCCGCCAGGAAGATTTCTTTGAGCAGGCGCGCAACTATACCTATATCCGCCACGAAGAGACGAGGAGGCTGGACAGAGCCGGTAAGGTGACCAAAGCCGAGTCGAACGTCCATGAAGTCACCATCCTCTATGGCGAGCCGTACCGAAAGCTAATCAAGAAGGACGGCCGGGATCTCGACGCGAAGGAAGCCGCCAAAGAGCAACGGAAAATGGACGACGAGATCGCCAAGCGTGGACGTGATCAGGAAAAGCGCCGCCGCGAAACCGAAAAGGAGCTCGCAGACCAGCGCAAAGCGCTTGCCGAAATAGCGGACGCCATCGACTGGCGCATCGAGGGCCAGGAAACCCTTGCGGGCCGCCCCGCATGGGTGATCAGCGGGACGCCCAAGGCGGGTTACAAGCTCAAGTCCCAGGAGGCGAAGGTCCTCACCAAGATGCGCGGTAAAGTATGGATCGACCGCGAGGATAGCCGCATGGTGAAGGCCGATGCCGTGGTCAACGACACCATCAGCTTCGGGTGGTTTCTGTTCCGCATCCAACCCGGTTTCCATTTCACGTTCGAGATGACCCGCGTGAACGACCAGGTGTGGCTACCCCGCCACGGTTGGCTCAAAGGCACTGCCAAGGTAGCGGGTCTAAAAACGTACCGTATGGAAATGGACATGCGCTATAGCGACTACCGCCGTTTCCAAAGCGACTCGCGAGTCGTCCAGTCCGGCCCTCCCGAATAAAGCGGTCGCGCAACCGCGCTGTTACCCGCCCGCCACCTACCATCGCTACCGCGAGATTCGCTGGTTGGACAATGACGGACGCGTTAAGAGCGTCGACTCCACCCTGCACGACGTGGTGATCTCGCACGGTGCGCCCTACAGTCGACTCCTCGCCGAGGACGGCCGGCGGCTCGACAGCGGCCAGTCGCATCGCGAAGAGGAACGAATGGTCCGCGAACTCACGCGCAGCGCCCGGGACGGCAGTGGCGAACAGCGGGCGTTTCAGGAAGAGTTGCGCGACCGCAGGGTCGCCATGCGTCAATTGTCGGACGCCTTTCATTGGACGCTTCACGGAACCAGCATGCATTGCGGCCAGCCCGTTTGGGTACTCCGCGCCCGTCCGCGCGCCGGGTGGCGTCCTCCCACGAAAGAGGCCAGAATGCTGAGCAAGGTTGCTGGGGAGGTTTGGATCGATCAGCGCGAGCTGCGTATGGTCAAGATCGACGCCCACGTGGAAGCCACCTTAAGCTTCGCCTGGTTTTTGCTGCGTATCCAGCCTGGATTTCTCTTCCGGTTCGAGCAAATCCGGTGGGAGGACGGCACCTGGCTTCCCCGGCGGGCGTTTGTCAAAGGCGAAGCGCGAATTGCCGCCATAAAAACCGTGCGTCTGGAAATCGACACGCAGTATAGTGGTTATCGTCGGAACCAGAATGAGTCGCGGATCGTGGCCTCGGTGAAGGGTGCCGGGCAATAGGGTGTGATCGCCAACCTTATTGCAGTCTAAAGCTTTTCTCCTATCCGTCCGATCTCATGGCCATCGAGAGGATTGCGGTCCTTTCGGCACAGGGACTCATGAGGGCGCATAGATGCACCAGCGGTGTCAGAGTCGCTGCCGTGCATCAGGAAGGGAGTCATGAAGCGAGTCCGCGAGTTGGCCTTTCGTCTCCGCGAGCCATGGATCGCATGGCGTGCCCAGCAAATCGCCGACCCGGTCTCCCGGCTGCGTTACCTGCGCCAAGCCACTTCACCCACGCCATTCCCCAGAGCTCCCAAGGTGATGATCACCTTTGCCGGGATGGCCGCCGGAGCCGCCCTGCTGATCCCGGGCCACCCTGGCAACCTTGTACGCGAAGTGGCCTTCCACGCCCCTCCGGCCAGCGTCCTTGCGGGCACCACGCAGCCCGTCCCGACCGATGTCTGGATGATAGACTCGCGTGACGGCCAATATGAGATCTATTCTAATGGGCTTCGCTTGGAGACGGCCGGTGCTGTTTCGTACCAGCCGCGCGTGTGGAGACAGATGATGCGTCCCAGCCTCAATTCAGGCGAACTGCGTCATGACCCTGTCGGCATCGTATATCACACCACCGAAAGCCACATCGCTCCGTTCGAACCGGGCCAGACCGACCGGCTCAAGCGCGTCGGCCAGTGGCTGATCACCTACTTGCGCAGGGAGCGGAGCTATCACTACCTGATCGATCGATTCGGCCGCGTGCACCGCATCGTGAAGGAATCCGACGCCGCGGGCCATGCAGGGAGAAGCGTGTGGGCCGACTCAAGCTCGGTATACGTGAACATGAACCACGAATTTTTGGGCGTTGCGTTCGAGTCCGCAACTCAGACCGGCGACGTGCCCACGCAGGCCGTCACGCCCGCGCAAATCCGCGCCGCGCGTGAGCTCACCGAGATGTTGCGAGCCAAGTACCGCATCTCCTCGGTGAACTGCGTCACTCATGCCCAGGTTTCGGTAAACCCGCTGAATCATCGCATTGGCAACCACACCGATTGGGCGTCCAATTTCCCATTCCTGGCGCTGGGTTTGCCGGACAACTATGAATTGCCAATCGCAGCCATGGAGATCTTCGGCTTCGGCTACGACCAGGACTTTGTCACCGCTACGGGCGGCCGTCTCTGGAAGGGACTGCTGCTCACCGAGGAGCGCG
This sequence comes from Bryobacteraceae bacterium, assembly GCA_035650295.1. Lineage (GTDB taxonomy): Bacteria > Acidobacteriota > Terriglobia > Bryobacterales > Bryobacteraceae > JAFLBB01. Next base: position 3,490 of record DASRHX010000528.1, read on the forward strand.
TGCGCCAAGCGGCGAGCGCGGAAGGAGTGAGCGTGGCGCCCTACCGGGCCCAACTCAAAGAGAAGTACCGCAAACAGTTGGCCGAACTACCGGCCTCGGGCGAGAGCAAGGAGAAACAAATATGAAAAAAGAAAGCAACGTTCCTGTGGTATTAGGGCTGGACGTAGGCACAAGCCGCATCGTCGTCGCCCGCCGCAATGGCGAAGAAACCGAAACTGGCAGCCAACTCAACGCCTTCGTCAACGTCCCTTACGCGCCGATGACCGAAAAGGCCCTCAAGCGCGAAGAGATTCCCTTTGAACGCCGTAGCGCCGAACTACTGGTACATGGCAACGAAGCACCCCGCTTCGCGGATCTGTTGAACGTAGAAGCCCGCCGTCCCATGACGCTTGGGGTTCTCAATTCCGGTGAGCGCGAAGGCCTCGCCGTGGTGCGCAAAATCGTATCTACGCTCATTGGCGATTCGCCTAAGAACGAATCGCGTGGGCGCATCTACTATAGTGTCCCTGCTGTTCCCTTGAGTGGCGGCGCACTCACCGAAGAGGGACTCACCTACCACGACGCTACGGTGAAAAACCTGCTCGAAGAAATGGGCTTTGAAACTCGAAGCATCACCGAGGGGCTCGCCGTCATCTACTCCGAACTTGAAGACACCAACTACACCGGTATCGGCGTCTCCTGCGGCGGCGGTTTGTGCAACGTCTCGCTCGCGTACTTGTCGATGCCCGCCATCAGCTTCAGCATCCCCAAAGCGGGCGACTTCATCGACGCAAGCACGGCCGCGGTGACCGGCGATCTGGCTACGCGCGTCCGCATGGCGAAAGAAGAATCGTTCCACTTCAATGGAAACTTCTCCGACAAATTGCTTCAGGCGATTAACGTCTACTACGACGACATGATCAGCACACTAATCGCCCGCATGAAGGAAGCCTTTTCCAATTCGCGCCGCATGCCGAAGCTCACCCGCCCCGTGCCCATCGTCTTAAGCGGCGGCACTGCTACACCCAAGGGTTTCCGCGAACGCTTCGAACGTGCCTTGTCGGCTACCTCGTTTCCTCTGGCGATCAGCGAAATCCGAATGGCGTCGGACCCCTTGACGGCCACCGCGCGCGGCGCTCTCATCAGCGCGCTCGCCGAAAACTAGATCGGCGGCTTCTTACTGCGAGGCCCCGCCGCTGGGAATCTGCTTCAGCGAGAGTGTCTTCACGTCGCCCTCGCCGAGCTTCAGCTTCTCGCTTGACGACTCGAACTTCTTGAGGAATTCGGGGTCGTAGCCCTCTGCGCGATCGAATTCCTCAAATGCGTAGACGCGGTATTCGCCCGGCGGGACATTCTCAATCGCGAAGGCGCCGTTCTGGTCCACCGAGGCTTCGTACTGGTTTCCCGGCATCGGTCCGGGGCCAATCTGCATAGGCGCTCCGCCTTCCGGCACCAGGATCACCAGCCCAGGAAGCGACTCTGGGGCAGCCTTGCCCACGGTTCCGGAAATGCTAGCGGGCTTGTTGCCCAACAGCACTTCGAAGCGTCCAGGAGCGCTTGAAGTCAGGTCGATCACCTGCCCCGTCACGTCCTGTCCGGACATGCGAACCGACTTCAGATACAAGCCTTGCGGTAGAAAGACCGTTGAGAACCGGTAACGATCCGGCATCACGCCTTCGATCGTGAAGGTGCCATCTTCCTTCGTCTGACCCATCGGCGACATCGTCCCTCCTTCGGCCTCGACCAGTCGCAGGCGCAGATTGCCCGGGCTGAAGGTCGTGGACCCCTCGATCTTGACCGTTCCTTGCACCGAGAACGTAGCACCGAATGCGAGGCTCACGCCCTCCACGTCGGCGTTACTCACCTCCACGGCCGCCCTGACAGTGCCCCCGCCGCCGGGACCGCCGCGCGCCGCGAAGATCGTGTACGATCCCGGTGCAAGGCCCGTCAGCTCAAACCCACCATCCGGGCGCACGCCGCTACTCGCGCCCGGCCCACCGCCGAATCCGATGCGCCCGCGGGGGTTCGCCATCACGCGGAGGTTCCGAGCTTCGACTCCCTGGACCGTTCCTCTCACCTTGTATACCCGCGCTTTCTGTACCTGCAAGGAAAGGCCGAGGAACTCCTGCCCCACACCGAGTTCGACCGGCGTCGCGGCGCTCGCCTCGGTCGTTCCTGGAAAATAGGTGACGACGTAGGTCTCCGGCTCGGCCACATCCACCCGCCGGATGTTGCGGCCTTGCATCATTTCGCGGCGCGACGACATTGCCTGCACGTAGTAGCGGCCTGGCGCCAAATTCGCGATCCGGAACTCCCCTCGGTCGTCGGTCTGCGCCATGCCGGCCGGCCCCGCCTGCCTCCGGTCGGCCGCCACCACTCGGCGCAAGGCCATTACCTGCACTTGTTCCATCGGCTCGCCATGTTCATCCAGAATCCGCCCCGCGATCACCGATTGCGGGTCCAGCTTCACATCCGCGCCTTTCATCTCCTGGCCCTCGGTAAGCGCGATGAGACCACCTCGCAGTCCGTAGCGCCGCGAGCCATACTCGCCGCGTAGGAAGCCGCGCCGCTCAGCGGTCACGCGATAGTTTCCCCTGGCGACATTCTCGAAGACGAACTTTCCATCCGCGCCCGCCGCGATGCTCAGCCCCTGCGATCCGTCAGATTTCTGGAGGTACACCATAGCCCGCGCAATCGGCTCGCCGGTTCTCCGATGCGTGATGCTTCCTGCGATGGAAGCCGTTCCCTGCAGTGTGTCGCCGCCCTGCGGTCGAGATTGACCAGCACCACCGCGCCCCGGCTGACCCGGCCGCGCGTTTTGGCCTCCCGCTTGTGCCCAAACGGACACCGCCAACAGGGAAGACAACGCTAACCGGCCGATTCGCATGTAAAAGAAGACGAAATTGTCGTGCGCAGGGTTGCTTGCGGGCATAATAAGGTTCCGCGGCGCCCTAATTTCTGAACTGCTGGCTTAGCCTGGTAGCGGGATGGAGCCGAATTTCGTACTAGTCAAAAGTCCCGATCCTCTCGCCTTGCTGGTCGATGCCTTCCCAGAGGTGCAACATCTACTGGAGGACGCGGACTATGGATATTACTACGTTTACGCCAGATTTTCCGAGTATCTCGTGTCCCGCGCCGAAGATGAGCAGCTCTGGCGGCGTGCGTACGGCTTTTTCGAGACGCACGCGAGCGGCAATTCAGGGCTGAGACGATCTCTTGATAGATGTGTTCGAGAATCTGTGCGTCGATACTGAAGTTGCACAGAGGCTCAAGCGGAATGCAGCACCGGCCACGTTGGCGCTGCTCAGTCAGATGGGATTGGATTGATCGACCGCAACTCACCCGTTGGGACCCTACCCCGCCCTAGGTACTACGCTAATTGTGTGTGGCTGAGTTTCCCGGTCACAGCCACTCCGGCAGAAGCTACTTTTGAACATATGCCGCACCCATTCTTGGCGTATGATCGTTCCGATGGGAAGAGTCCAAATGCGTATAGCGGCATGTCTAGTCACGCTCGCCTCAATGTGCTTTCTGAACGGTGCGGAAAGCCCCTACCTTAAGCTGAATCAAACAACAAAGGACGGCGTAATCCAAATTGCAGCCAAGAATGTCTCCGGCAAACCGATCGTCGCTTACGTCGTCGTCGTTCAGCAGGGCAAGGGGCAATCGACGACCGTTCACCATGGCGTCTACAGTGGTAAAGATCAGTTCGCAGTCGGGCAAACCGTTCAAGTGGCCAAGCTGGAGACTCGGCTTATGTCTGGCGACCTGAAAGTGTTTGTTGATTACGTTCGATTGGCAGATGGAACCGTTTGGGGAGATCCTGTGACGGAACAGGGCAAGGAAGTCGCCGCACGATTTAAGAAGTGAGATGGGGCGATTCGCAAAGGCTACGCCAAGGGCACGAGTTTAGATCTACGCAGCCTCCAGAAGCTCACGCACACTCCGAATGTAATCGCTGATCCCTGCCGCCACCAAGATCAGCAACACAGATTTAGCGCACTACGCGCCCTAAACAGGCCTCGCCCCTCACACGATATGATGAAAATGGAGCAACTGGGTCTAGCCGCTCCAACTTTTACACAACCCCCATGTCGCAAAAGACTTCCACTGTCCCCGATTTAAACAGTTGGTTTGAAGACGAATTACGCCAGCAATACCAGCACGATCACCGCATGGTCGACGATAGCTGGAAAGAAGTATTCGATGGAAATGGTGGGCCGCGCAATGGCGCCGCAAC
>DASRHX010000529.1:0-3696 GCA_035650295.1 Bryobacteraceae bacterium
AACAGCAGCGGCCCGACATCGCCTATGGCCGCGATCATCATCCCAACTGCTACAGCATGTGGCTGGCAGGTGGCGGGATTGGCGGGGGGCAGACGGTGGGCAAGACCGACGAGCTGGGTCTTGAGGCCGTAGAAGACCGGATCCACGTTCATGACCTCCAGGCAACCATCCTGCACACGCTCGGCTTGGATCACACGAAGCTCACATTTCTGCACTCCGGCCGCAATTTCCGGCTGACTGATGTGGAAGGCAAAACAGCCGCCAAGCTCCTGAAGAAGGGGCAGGCATGAGCAAGTTCCTCGCGGCTCTTCTAGGTATCCAAATCGCGTCGGCCGCCGTGGATTTCGCGCGCGACATCGAGCCGCTGTTGGCGGCCCGCTGTCAGGCCTGCCACGGCGCGCGCACCCAAATGAAAGGACTGCGCCTGGACAACCGCGAAGATGCCTTGCGTGTATTGTCTCCTGGCAAGAGTGACGCGAGCCTGCTGTTGCGCATGGTGACCGGCGCTGAAGAAAAGCGGATCATGCCGCCGGTCGGCACGCGACTGACGGCTGCCGAAGTGGCGCGGCTGCGCGAGTGGATCGACGAAGGCGCGGTCTGGCCCAAAGCCGCGGGCGCGGCCGCCGCGAAGAGTAAGCATTGGTCCTTTCAAGCCGTGGTTCGGCCTACACCGCCCGCTCCGCGAAATCAGACCTGGCCGCGCAACGAAATCGACCGGTTCATCCTCGCCAGGCTCGAACGGGAAGGGTGGGACCCTTCGCCCGAAGCGCCGAAAACGACACTGATCCGCCGCGTTTCGCTCGATATCATTGGCCTGCCGCCGGGACCGCGCGAGGTGGCGGAGTTCCTCGGCGATAATCGCGCGGACGCCTACGAGCGGTTGGTGGACCGGCTGCTCGAGTCCCAACACTATGGCGAGCGCTGGGCGCGCCAGTGGCTCGATCTAGCTCGGTACGCGGACAGCGACGGCTATGAGAAAGACTATGTGCGTCCTCACGCCTGGCGTTGGCGCCATTGGGTGATCAACGCGCAAAACGCTGATATGCCGTTCGATCAGTTCACCGTTGAACAGATTGCCGGTGATTTGCTGCCGAACGCTACCATCGAGCAGCGCATCGCCACTGGATTTCATCGAAACACGCTCACCAATCGCGAGGGCGGCGTCAACGTAGAGCAGTTCCGCGTCGAACAGGTGATGGATCGCGCTGCGACCGTAGGCACGGTGTGGCTCGGACTCACCTTCGGCTGTGCGCAGTGTCACGACCACAAGTATGATCCGATCTCGCAGAAGGATTTCTATCGGATGTTCGCTTTCTTCAACTCGGCTGGCGAACTGGATGTTGATGCTCCGCTCGATGGCGAGATGGGCCCGTATCTGGCGGCGCTGCCCGAGTACCGGAAGAAGCGCGAGCGGTTATTGGCCGAGTACAAAGTTGCGGACTACCAGCCGGCTTGGGAAGCGCGGATGAAAGAGGCGCGTGCGTTTCCGGGCAAGTGGACCGATTGGGATCACGCCCTGGACGCCTTGACAAAGTACCTGGACAACGCGCTGCGAATTCTGGACACGCCAGCGAACGAGCGGTCGCAGAAGCAGACTGATGCGATGACGGATCACTTCACCAAGAACTACCATCGCGTGATCGGCAAGGAAGTCTGGAAGGAACTGAAGTTTACCGAACTGCGAAAGAAACTCCTCGATCTGCAAAGCGGATTCCCGGCCATCAGCGAAGCGCCCGTCATCGTCGAGGAAACTCCGCGAGTCTCGCACGTGCTAATGCGGGGCGATTGGAAAAAGCCTGGCGCCGCGGTAAGTGCGGAGGTTCCAGGCTTCCTGCACGCGCCGCCCGCTAACGCGCCTCCATCGCGGCTCGCGCTGGCCCGCTGGCTCGTTGCTCCCGGCAACCCGCTGACCGCGCGCGTCGCCGTGAATCGCGTGTGGCAAGAGTTGTTCGGGCGCGGCCTGGTGCGTACCTCGGAGGACTTCGGAGCGCAGGGCGAGAAGCCTTCGCATCCGGAGTTGCTCGACTGGTTGGCGGCGCAGTTCATGGATTCAGGTTGGAAGCGGAAGTCGTTGATCAAGCTGATTGTCACGTCAGCTACTTACCGTCAGTCGTCTCACGCGCGGCCGGAGATCGACGCGCGCGATCCCGGCAACGCACTGCTATCCCATCAGTCGCGGCTCCGGCTTCCCGCCGAGATGATTCGCGACTCCGTGCTCCAGGTGAGTGAACTCCTATATCCCGCTGTCGGCGGACGGAGCGTCCGCCCGCCCATGCCCAAGGCCGTGATGGACTTGGCGTACGGCACCGATGTGGGCTGGCCGGAGAGCACGGGCCGCGATCGTTACCGCCGTGGGCTCTACATCCACTTCCAGCGCACGGTGCCTTATCCGCAGTTGATGAATTTCGACGCTCCCGACGCTACCGCGGCAGCGTGCAGGCGAGAGCGTTCCAATACCTCGCTTCAGGCCTTGAACCTGCTTAACGATCCAGTGTTCGTTGAAGCGGCGCAAGCGCTGGCCGCCCGGCTTTTGCGCGAGAAATCGGGCGAGGCAATCGGACCGCGCATCGAACATCTATTTCAGCTTTGCCTTGGCCGCTCGCCGAGCCGTCACGAAACAGAGTTGGCGGCGGGCTACTATCGGCGGCAGGCAGCGATCTTTGAGAAGGATGCCGTAGCGGCGGCCGCGCTATTCCCCCTGGAAATCCCTGGGGTGTCGCGCATCGAGCCCGCCGCCTGGACCGGCTTGGCGAGCGCGCTTCTGAACCTCGATGAGTTCATCACGCGGGAGTAACCGGACATGATGCGAATCCAAAAACGCCGCGAGTTCTTCCGCTCGTTCAGCGGGATGCTCGGCGGAGTCGCGCTGACGGACCTGCTGGCCGCGGACAGTGCCGGGCCGTTGGCGCCGAAGCAGCCGCACTTTTCGGCGAAAGCCAAGAACGTGATTTTCTTCTTTCAGGACGGAGGTCCGAGCCACATCGATCTCTACGACCCCAAGCCGGCGTTGCAAAAATGGCATGGCCAGCCGCTGCCGCCGTCGATGACCAAGGATCTCAACCTCGTCTTCGTGAAGCCTGACGCGAAGGTGCTCGGCTGCGAACGGCTTTTCAAGCCTCACGGGCAATCGGGCATCGAGTTTTCCGACTACCTTCCTCACATCGCTGCCAGCGCCGACGATATTTGTCTGATCCGATCCATGCACACCGACGCGTTCAACCACCACCCCGGCCAGGCGTTGCTGTTCAGCGGCACCACGCAGTTCGGCAGACCGACCGCGGGCGCCTGGGTCTCGTACGGACTCGGCAGCGAATCGCAGAATCTGCCGGCGTTCGTGGTGTTGAGCTCCGGGAAGGGAACCAGTGGCGGGTCGACGAATTGGGCAAGCGGATTCCTACCGTCCACGTATGCTGGGACCGTCTTCCGGAATTCGGGCGAGCCGATTCTCTATCTGCCCAACCCGCCGGGCGTGACGCCAGAGACGCAGCGCGCGCGGCTCGATCTGATCCGCAGCCTGAACGAGGAGCGCCAATACGATACCGGTGACGCTTCCATCGCCAGCCGTGTTCATTCCTACGAACTCGCTTTCCGGATGCAGTCCGCCGCGCCGCAGCTTCTCGATTTCTCAAAAGAGTCCGCGAAAACCCTCGAAGACTACGGCGTGAACAAGGAGCCGACCCATTCGTACGCGGTGAA